>JALOLS010000161.1 GCA_025455865.1 Thermoleophilia bacterium | reverse complement strand
CCACGCGCGATGGTCAAGACATCCTGCGCGCCGAGGACCAGCGCCGGAGGGTCCCCGGTCGCGGCTCGGCGCGCCGGCCCCGAACGAGTGAAGGCCCCGCGCGGGCGGGGCCTTCAGATGATGGGCGCTACTGGGCTCGAACCAGTGACCCCCAGCTTGTCGAGCTGGTGCTCTCCCAACTGAGCTAAGCGCCCGGGGGTCCGGGGAGGATAGCGCACCCCGCCGGGCGGCCGGGCGCGGGGCCGGGCGGGACGGGGGCGCCCTGCTGGTAGCGTGGCGAACCGTGGCAGACGGCCGCTTCTGTGTGGGGATCGCCGGCGCCGGGCAGCTCGCGCGGATGACGTGCCTGGCCGCCTGGCCGCTCGGCATCCGGGTGGCCGTGCTCGGGGCGGCCGACGAGCCCGCGGCGCCGATGGCCGCCGGCGTGGTGGAGGGCGACTGGCACGACGCGGCCGCGGTGGCCCGGCTCGGGGCGGCGTGCGCGGTGGTCACCCTGGAGAACGAGTTCGTCGACGCCCGCCACCTGGCCGCGGTGCAGGCGGCCGGCACCCCGGTGCGGCCGGACGCCGCGCGCCTCGCCCGGGTGCAGGACAAGGCGCTCCAGAAGACGGCCCTGAGCGAGGCCGGGATCCCCGTCGCGCCGTTCGTGGTCCCCGACTCGGGCCGGGACCTGGCCGCCGCCGGCCGCGATCTGGGCTGGCCGCTGGTGCTCAAGAGCCGCACGCTCGGCTACGACGGCTACGGCAACGCCACCTGCGAGACGCCCGAGGAGGCGCAGGCGGCGTTCGGGCCGCTGGCCGAGCGGGGCGGGGGCGTGCTCGCCGAGGCGTTCGTGCCGTTCGAGCGCGAGCTCGCGGTGATGGTCGCCCAGGCCGCATCGAGCGCGCCGGTGCCCTACCCGGTGGTCGAGACCGTCCAGCGCGACCACGTCCTGCGCGAGCTCCTCACCCCGGCGCCGATCAGCGCCGACGCGCGGGCCGAGGCCACCCGCATCGCCCTGGCCGCCGCCGCCGCCCTGGGCGGGGCCGGGGTCACCGGGGTCGAGATGTTCCTGGCCCCCGGGCCGCGGATCCTGGTCAACGAGCTCGCCCCGCGGCCGCACAACTCGGGCCACTACTCCATCGAGGCGTGTGAGACCTCGCAGTTCGAGAACCACCTGCGCGGAGTGCTCGACCTGCCCCTCGGCCCGGCCGACCTGCGCAGCCCCGCGGCCGCCCTGGTGAACCTGCTGGGCGAGCACGCGGGGCCGGCCCACCCGGACCTCTCCGCGGCGCTCGCCGTCGGGGGCGCCCACGTCCATCTCTACGGCAAGCGGGAGGTCCGGGTGCGGCGGAAGATGGGCCACGTGACCACCCTGGGCGCGACGGCGGAGGACGCCCTGGCCCGCGCCCGGCGCGCGGCGGCGGCGGTGCGCTGGTGAGCGGCCCGCTGGTCGGCATCGTGATGGGCTCCGAGAGCGACCTCCCGGTGATGGAGAAGGCCGCCGCGGTGCTGGGCGAGCTCGGGGTGGCCCACGAGGTGCGGGTGGTGAGCGCCCACCGCACCCCGGTGGACATGATCGCCTACGGCCAGCAGGCGGCCGGCCGCGGCATCGGGGTCATCGTCGCCGGGGCCGGCGGCGCCGCGCACCTGCCGGGCATGCTCGCCGCGGTGACCACGCTCCCGGTGATCGGGGTCCCGGTGCGAAGCTCCGCGCTCTCGGGGCTGGACTCGCTGCTGTCGATCGTGCAGATGCCCCGCGGGGTGCCGGTGGCCACCGTGGCCATCGACAACGCGACCAACGCCGGCCTGCTCGCCGCGCAGATCCTCGCCCTTGCCGACCCGGCCCTGGCCCGGCGGGTGGCCGCCCGGCGCGAGGCGATGACCGCCGACGCCCGGAGCATGGACGACCGCGTGCGCCGGGAGGGCTGAGCCCCGCAGGGCGGGGCGCGCCCGGGGCGAACGGAAGGGGTGGCGGGATCCCGTCGTCGCCCGAAGGAGGCCCCGTGTCCGACGACCGCTATCCGGTCGAGCTGGCGATCGAGTACCCCGACCGCCCCCTGGACCGCCTGAGCTCGGCCCTGCGCATCTTCTGGGTCATCCCGATCGCCGTCCTGCTCGGCCTGGTGGCCGGCGGCACGCTGCAGTTCGGCACCCGCGACTCGCCCGGTGAGCCCATCGTCATCGCCGGCGGGCTGCTGTTCCTGCCCCCGCTGCTCATGATCCTGTTCCGCGAGAAGTACCCGCGCTGGTGGTACGAGTGGAACCGGGAGCTGCTCCGGTTCACGACCCGGGTCACGAGCTACCTGGCGCTGATGGGCGACCGCTACCCCTCCACCGACGAGGAGCAGCAGGTCCACCTGGAGGTCCCCTACCCGGACGTGCCCCGCGACCTCAACCGCTGGCTGCCGCTGGTCAAGTGGCTGTTGGTCATCCCGCACGTCATCGTGCTGGTGTTCCTGAACATCGCCGCGATCGTGGTGGTGATCGTGGCGTGGTTCGCGATCCTGTTCACCGGCCGCTACCCGCGCGGGATGTTCGACTTCGTCGAGGGGGTCATCCGCTGGCACCTGCGCGTGGTCGGCTACGCGATCGTGCTGGTGACCGACCGCTACCCGCCCTTCCGCCTCTCGGCGTAGGGCGCTCCGCGGGGGGCGACCACCCGGCCGCCCCCCGCGCGCAGGTCAGGCCGGGCCGCCCTGCCCGGACATGAGCGAGGAGATCTCCTGCTCCACCAGCGCCCGGTCCAGGCCGCGGATCTCGCGCTCGATGGTCTTCTCGGCACGGGCGAAGGCCTTGTCGATGGCCTCCTCCAGGCGCCAGTCGCCGATGACGATCAGCGCGGCGTCGCCGGTGTCGAGCATCTCGCCGATGTCCTTGAGGTCACCCCGGGACATGCCCTTCCAGAAGTGCCCGATCAGCCCCCCGCCCAGGCCGGCCACCGCGGCGGTGCCGATGATCGACGGCGGAAAGAGGATCCCGACCACGGCCCCGATCCCGGCCCCGGCCCAGGCGCCCTTGCGCGTGGCGGTCTCGTCCTTGTTGACGTGGACCTTGCCGTCGGCCTCCTTGTGGATGACCCCGGCGTCGTATGACCCGATCACGCCGGCGGCGTGCAGCTCCTTGACCACCTCATAGTCGGCCTTGGCCGCGTCCTCGGAGGTGTAGACCCCCACGTAGACGAAGGTGTCCTGTTCCTTGCCCATGCGCTAGCTCCCCAGGTAGGCGGTGTTGATGATGTTCACCTGATCCTCGATGACCCCGAAGATCTGATCGAACTCGGTGAAGGCGAGGTTGTTGAGCATGATCGTCGCATGGAGCTGGCGCCCGCTCTGGCCCTGCAGGTAGCCGCCCAGACCGCGGGAGCCGAGCAGGCCGGCGCTGGCCCCGGGCGGGGCGCCGGCGCGGGTGCCGGTCTTGCCCTGGAAGCGCCCGCGCGACGGCAGCGTCTGGCCGAACACCGCGAGGTCGCCGCCGCCCGGCGTGCCGAGCTGCGGGAGCGCATCGCGGTAGACCGCGCCCCACGGCCGCCCCGCGGCCACCCGCATGAGGGTGTTGATGGCGTTCGGGGTGATCTTGTTGCGGTCGTCCGAGCCCGCCCCGTCGAAGTTGAAGACCTCCCGGTCGGGCACGCCGAGCCCGGTCAGGACCCCGGCCGCCCGGCCGAGGCCGGCCTGGCAGTCGCGCACGCCGGCGCGGACCCCGACCAGGCAGGCCAGCAGATCGGCGCCGCGGTTGTAGGAGACCTTCAGCACGACCTTGACGTACTGGTCGAACGTGGGTGAGGTCCACTGCCCCAGCCGCGTGGAGGCCGGGTAGGTGCGACCGCGCGGCAGCCGGGCCGCCGGGTTGGGCCCCGTGGACTCGGCGTCCACGGTGACCCCGGCGCGGCGCAG
>JALOLS010000160.1 GCA_025455865.1 Thermoleophilia bacterium | reverse complement strand
GAGCTCCGCTGGCCGGAGGGCGGCGGGGTGATGCTCGGCTCCGCCGGCCGCTGCGGCGTCCATGAGCGCCCGCCGGGCGCCGCCCTCGTCTACCTCGTGACCGCCGACCCCGACGCGGTGCACAGGCGGGCGCTCGGGGCGGGGGGTGAGATCGTGCAGGGGCTGCGCGACGAGGACTACGGCTCGCGCGGGTTCACCGCGCGCGATCCCGAGGGCAACCTCTGGTCGTTCGGCACCTACGCCGGAAGTGCCTGAGAACCACGCCGGGCGACGTCGTGGGCGGTCCCTACCGAGCGGCCGGCACCTGCCCGTCCGTCGCCTCGCCCTTCTTGCCGTGGGACACCTCGACCCCGCCGAGCGCGGCGAGGGCGTCGATCCGCAGCACGGGTCCCTCGTCCGCGCCGGCGTGGAGGGTCTTGTCCTCGACCCCGCCGAGGATCGGCATGCCGCGGACCCGCACGGCCCAGCCGCGCGGCACCAGGATGTCGATCCCGCCCATCAGCGCGGTGGCGGTCACCGCCGCCCCCCCGGGGTCGAGGCGGGCGCGGCGCAGGTCCAGGGTGACCCCGCCCAGGACGGCGGTGAGCGAGGCCCCCCGGAAGGCCGGCGAGTCGCTCGCCACCTCGGCCCCGCCCAGGACCCCGGTCGCGCTGACCAGGTCGCGGCCGTCGACGGCGCCGCGCACCGGGCCGGCGCCGCGCCACCGCGTGAGGGCCAGGGCGCCGGCGGCCACGAGCGCCGCGGGCCAGACGTAGCTCCAGGTGCTCCCGGGGAGCACCCCGGTCGTGGAGAGCAGGAGCAGCGTGCCGGCCGCGGTCACCACGAGCGGCCCCGTCGCCGGGCGCGCCCGCTCGGCCAGCTGGGCGAGGCCGACGGCCACGATGACCACCGGCCACCATGCGCCGAGGACCTCCCCGGCCTCCAGCACGCCCATGGCGTCGAGCAGGTACAGGATCCCGACCGCGAGCGCCGACCCCCCGATGACCAGCCGGCCGAGGTCGATCAGCCGCGGCTCCCCCCGCGGCGCATGCGCCCCCCCGGGGAACGTCAGGTGCACGGACACGGCCCACCTCCTCGCCTCGGGCCCGGATCCCGCCTCGATCGTGCCGCAGGCCGGGCGGCGCCCATCCGGGCGGACCCGGATCTGTGCTGCGGCCGGGCCCGGCCCGATCCCCCTTCCGGGATCCGGCGGACCGCCTTACGGTTCCGGACGTTCGCGACCCGCCCGACGGAGGACCCGTGAAGCACGCGCTCGGCCGCATCGCCGTGTTCCCCGCCGGCCGGGTGGGCAAGTGGGTCGTGCTCGCGGCCTGGATCCTCCTCATCGTCGCGCTCTCGCCGCTCGGCAGCCGCTTCGAGGGCGCGCAGGAGAACGAGCCCTCGAGCTTCCTGCCCGGCGACGCCGAGTCGGTCCTGGTGCTCGACCAGCTCGACCGGTTCCCGAGCGGCGAGGCGATCCCGGCGGTCGTGGTGGCCCAGCGCGACGGCGGCCTGACCCCCGCCGACCGCGCCGCCCTGGCCGAGGCGACCGCGCGCTTCAACCGCGACCTGCCCGAGGGCGTCGAGGCGCCCGGCCTGCTCGCCCCGCAGGTGTCGCCCGACGGCACCGCGGCCATCGCGGTGGCCAGCATCCGGGCGGGGGGCGAGTCGGACCTCATCCTCGACGCGGTGGACGAGCTGCGCGCCGTCCTGGAGCCGGTCGCGACCGGGGGCCTGAGGGTCGAGGTGACCGGGCCGGCGGGCTTCAGCGCCGACGCCATCGAGGTGTTCGGGGGCATCAACACCACCCTGCTGCTGGCCACCGCCCTGCTGGTGTTCGTGCTGCTCATCATCATCTACCGCAGCCCGATCTTCTGGATCCTGCCCCTGCTCGCGGTCGCCTTCGCCGAGGTGACCGCGCGGGCGCTCGGCTACCTCATGGCCTCGAACGGCATCACCGTGAACGGCCAGACGGCCGGCATCCTGCTGGTGCTCGTGTTCGGCGCGGGCACCGACTACGCGCTGCTGCTGACCGCGCGCTACCGGGAGGAGCTGCGCCGGCACGAGGACCGCCACGAGGCCATGGCCATCGCCATCCGCCGGGCCGGGCCGGCGATCGTCGCCTCGGCGGCCACGGTCATCGCCGCGCTGCTCGTGCTCCTGGTGGCCGAGGTGAACGGCACCTCCGGCCTCGGCCCGGTCGGGGCGATGGGCGTCGCGGTGGCGATGATCGTGATGATGACCGCGCTCCCGGCGCTGCTGGTGATCGGCGGCCGGGTGGCCTTCTGGCCCTTCATCCCGCGCTACGGCTCCGAGGCGGGCGACGAGACGCGCGGCTGGTGGCGGCGGGTGGGCGACCGGGTGGCGCGGCGGCCGCGCCGGGTCTGGATCGGCACCACCGCCGCGCTGGTCGTGGCCTGCTTCGGGCTGGCCGGCCTCGACTCCAACCTGACCTCGGCGAACGACTTCCGCGACGAGGTCGGCTCGGTGCGCGGCCAGGAGCTCATCTCATCGGCGTTCCCCGGGGGGTCGGCGGCCCCGACCACGGTGGTGGTGGGCGACGCGGCGCGGGCGCCGCAGGTCGTGCGGGCGCTGGAGGCCGCGCCGGGGGTGGCGGCGGTGCGCGAGGTGGAGCGCGACCCGCAGGCCGGGGTGCGCCTGGACGTGACCCTGGAGGAGGAGCCCTACTCCACCGCGGCCTATGCGCGCATCCCCGAGCTGCGCGACGTGGTCCGGGAGGCCGGCGGTCCCACCGCGCTGGTGGGCGGCCCGACGGCCGAGGAGGCCGACTTCCGCGAGTCGGCGCGCCGGGACAACCTCGTGATCCCGCCCCTGGTGCTGCTGGTGGTCTTCCTGATCCTCGCGCTGCTCCTGCGCGCGCTGCTGGCGCCGCTGGTGCTGATCGGGACCGTGATCCTCTCGTTCCTGGCCGCCCTCGGGTTCTCGGTCGTGGCGTTCGACCTGGTCGACTTCCCCGGCGAGAGCCCGACCCTGCCGCTGTTCGGGTTCATCTTCCTGGTCGCCCTGGGCGTCGACTACAACATCTTCCTGATGGCCCGGGTGCGTGAGGAGGCCCAGGCCCACGGCACCCGGGAGGGGATGCTCCGCGGCCTGGCGGTGACCGGCGGCGTCATCACCTCGGCCGGGGTCGTCCTGGCCGGCACGTTCCTGGTCCTCGGGGTGCTGCCGCTGGTGACCCTCACCGAGATCGGGTTCCTGGTCGCGTTCGGGGTCCTGCTCGACACGCTGGTGGTCCGCTCGATCCTGGTGCCGGCGATCACCCTGGACATGGGCGACCGCATCTGGTGGCCGTCGGCGCTGTGGCGGCGGTCGCGGCAGGAGGCGCCCGCGGCCGAGCCGGCGCCGGATCCCACCTGAGCCGCCTCAGCCCGCCCCGTGCTCCCAGCCGAGGCGCGGCAGGCGCACCTCGGCGCCGCCCCGCCGGGTCACGAGCCCCGCGGGACCGGCCTCCAGGGTGCCGACCGGCGTGAGCGGCACCCCCAGGGCGGCGCGCAGGGCCGCGAGCCGCCCCGGGGGCACGGCGGCGATCAGCTCGTAGTCCTCGCCCCCGGTGGCGGCGAGCACCAGCGGGTCCGCGCCGCCCGCCGCGGCCACCTGCGCGACCCCCGGGGCCACCGGCACGCGGTCCAGGTCGATCACCGCCCGGAGCCCCCCGGCCTGGGCGAGGCGCGCGACGTCCAGGGCCAGGCCGTCCGAGCAGTCCAGCATGGCCGTCGCCCCGCCGGCGGCGAGCGCCCGCCCGGCGGCGAGGCGCGGCTCGGGCCGCAGGTGCGCCCCGACGAGCGCGCCGGCCTCGGTGACCCCGGTGCCCAGGAGCGGGTCGCCGAGGACCAGCAGGCCGGCGGCGGCGGCCCCGAGGGCGCCGGTCACGCACACCAGGTCCCCG
>JALOLS010000083.1 GCA_025455865.1 Thermoleophilia bacterium | reverse complement strand
CACGAGTCGGGCCACGCGCTCTATGACCAGGGCATGCCGGCCCACATGGACCGGACCCTGGTGGCCGCGGCCCCGTCGCTCGGCGCCCACGAGTCGCAGTCACGCTTCTGGGAGAACCACGTGGGGCGGTCCTCGGCCTTCTGGCACTGGGTCGAGCCGCGCCTGCGCGAGCGCTTCCCGGCGCAGATGGAGGGCCTGGACGCCGCGCGGATGCGCCGCTCGCTCAACACCGTGCGCCGCTCGCTGGTCCGGGTGGAGGCCGACGAGGTGACCTACGACCTCCACGTGACCCTGCGCTTCCGCCTGGAGCGGGCCCTCATCGGTGGCGAGCTCGAGGTCGACGACCTCCCCGGCGCCTGGGACGAGGCGACGCAGGACCTGCTCGGCCTGCGGCCCCCGAGCCCGTCCCTCGGCGTGATGCAGGACGTCCACTGGGCCGCCGGCATGTTCGGCTACTTCCCCACCTACAGCCTCGGCAACCTCTACGCGGCCCAGCTCGCGGCGGCGGCCGAGCGCGAGGTCGGCCCCATCGGCCAGGTGATCGCCGAGGAGGGGTTCGCCCCGCTGCTCGCCTTCCTGCGCGACCGGGTCCACCGGCTGGGCAGCCGGCTGCCGACGCCGGAGCTCATGCGGCAGGCCACCGGCCACCCGCTCGCGGCCGACGACTTCGTGGCCCACCTGGAGGCGACCTACACCGGCTGACGCCGTCGGCCGGAGGGGCTTCACCCCGGCGGCCGCGCGGCCGATCCCATGGGTGATGCCCACCGCCCGCCTCCGTGCCCGGGGAGCGCGCGGCGCCGTGCTGGTGCTCGCGGCCGCCGCGCTGGCCGCCCCGGCCGCGGCCCCCGCCGCCCCCCGCGTGGCCGACCTCGCCCGCGCCGACCGTGCCGTCGCCCGCGAGCAGGCGGCGGTCGCCGCCGAGCTCGAGGCCCGGCGCGCGGCCCTCGCCGACGCCCGCGGCGACCTGGAGCGCGCCCGGGCCAACCACCGGGCCGCCCTGGCCACCCTCACGCGCCGGCTGCGGGCGGCCTACGCCGAGCCGGACCCCGGCCCGCTCGCGCGCGTGCTCGCGGCCGACCCGGCCGACGCCGGCGACGCGGTGGACCTGGCCCGGGCCATCGGGCGCAGCGACCGCGCCATGGTCGCCCGCTACCGCACCGCGGTCCGCCGCCTGGAGGCCCAGGCCGGGCGCGTGGCCACCGAGAAGCGGGGGCTCGCGGCCCGCGAGCGCGACCTGGCCGCGCGCCGGGTGGTCACCCGCGGCGACCTGGCGGTCGCCCGCCGGCGGGCCGCCGCCCGCGCCCGCCGCGCCGCCGCCACGCAGGCGGTGAGCGTGCCGCTCGCCGCGACCGCCGCCTGGGGCCTCCAGGCCCCCTTCACCCCGGGGCCGGTCGCGCGGCCGAACGAGGGCGGGCTGCCGGCCGAGGTCGTGAGCGCGCGGAGCCTGCCCGGCACGCTGCTCACCGACGCCGCGGGCCGCCCCCAGGTGGCCGCACCGGTGAGCACGCCCACGGCGGGCGCCCCGCCGGTCGTCGCGGTGCCCGACGGCACGGTCATCCCCGGCGCGCAGGCGGCGCCGGCCCTCACCACGCTGGTCGCCTCCTGGTACGGCGACGAGCTGCGCGGGAGCGCGACCGCGAACGGGGAGCGGTTCGACCCCGGGGCCATGACCGCCGCCCACAAGACGCTCCCATTCGGCACCCTGCTGCGGGTCACCCTGGGCTCCCGCTGGGTGGTGGTCCGCGTCAACGACCGCGGCCCCTACGTCGCGGGCCGCGACCTGGACCTCTCCCAGGCGGCCGCCCAGGCCGTCGGCCTGGGCGGGGTCGGCCCGGTGCAGGTCGAGGTGCTGCCCGGGACCGCCGCGGGCGGTTGAGGCGGACCCCGCCCTGGCCCGGCCCGGAGCCCGGTCGCTAGAGTCGCCGTCCATGAGCCCACGCACGCGCCGCCGTTCCCTGGCCGCCACGATCGCCGCCGGCGCCATGCTCGCCGCGATCGGCGGGTCGTCCACCGCGAGCGCCGCCTCGGTGGCCTAAGTCGAGGGCGGCGAGGTGTGGGTGGCCTCGCTCGACGGGAGCCAGCGGGCGCGCGTGAGCGGGGGTGAGGGCACCTGGCAGGAGGTGGCCGCCGCCGACAACGGGCGCATCGTCGGCGTGCAGCGCGATGCCGGCGTCAGCTCACTGCTCTCCCGGTACCGGGTCTGGGAGCCGACCGGGGCGGTCGCCTTCGACGGGGCGCTCAACGCGCCGGCCGGATGGTCGCTCAACGCCTATCCGCTCGGCCTGGACATCAGCGGCGACGGCGTCTTCATCGTCTACGGCTTCTCCAACTCCCGGCTGTCCTTCATCAACCCGGGGCAGCTCGAGTTCGAGGACGGGTTCTACGCGAAGAGCGTCAACAACGTCGTCCTCGAGCCGGTCAAGGTCACCTCGCGGGAGTGGCCGACGCTCTTCGGCCGGCGGGTCGTCGCCGCGGTCGGCAGCCAGGCGCAGGTGCAGGCGGATCCCGGCGCCCCGTTCGCCACCGACTTCACGCCCTGGCTCGAGTCCGCGAGCATCCCCGACGGCCCGTGGGAGCTCAGGCGGACCGACGTCGCCGCCACCGGCACGATCGCGGCCTTCGAGATCGTCAAGGGCAGCGGAACCACCGCCGGCCGCATCGGCGTGCTGTCGGTCGCCGGCCTCGGCGGGGCCACCACCGGCGCGGTGGACTGCTTCCTGCCCACGGCGGGGATCGCGAAGCACGTGAGCCTGTCCCAGGACGGGACGCGCATCGCGTGGCGCGACGACCAGGGGATCAAGGTCGCCGGCGCGCCCGGGGGCACCGCCGACCTGTGCACCCTGGCCTCTCCGCCCGTGGTGATCTCCGCGACCGGCGAGCTCCCGTCGATCGGCGGCGCCGACGTCTCGGCGTTCCTCCCGCCGCCCCCGCCGGCCCCGCCTCCCGCTGCACCTGCGCCGCCTCCCCCCCCGCCGCCGGCCCCCACCCGGCTCTCGGTGACGGCGCCCGCCCGGGCGCCCCTCACGGCGCTCGCCGGCCCGGCCGGGCTCCGGCTGCCGGTCACCGCGCCGGCCGCCGGCCGGGTGAGCGGGGTCGGAACCGTCCCCGCGCGGCGCATCGGGCTGCGGGGGACGCGCGCGGTCCGGGTGATCACCGGATCGGCGCTCGCCCGGCAGGCGGGGCCGGTCACCCTCCGGCTCAAGCTGACCCCCGCGGGACGAGCCGCGGTCCGCCGGCTCAAGGGCGCACGGGTGACCCTGCGGGTGACCTTCGGGCGGGCGGTCGTCAGCCGCGTGGTGACGCTCCGCTGACCGGACGTCAGCCGGGCAGGGCCTCGGTGTCGTAGGTCACCAGCGACATCACGTCATACCCCGCCAGGCGCGCCCGGCCGGGCAGGAAGGTCAGCTCCACCACGAAGGCCACCCCGACCACCTCGCCGCCCAGGCGCTCGACCAGCTCGCACTTGGCCTTGGCCGTGCCGCCGGTGGCCAGCAGGTCGTCGTGCACCAGCACCCGGGCGCCGGGCCGGATGGCGTCCGCGTGGAGCTCCAGCACGTCGGTGCCGTACTCGAGCGCGTACTCCTGCCGGATCCGCTCGGCCGGGAGCTTGCCGGGCTTGCGCGCGGCGGCGAACCCGACGCCGAGCTCGTGCGCCACCGCCCCGCCCAGGATGAACCCGCGCGCCTCGGCGCCCAGCACCACGTCCACGCCCCGGGGCTCGGCCCAGGCGGAGAGCGCCAGCACGCAGTGGCGCAGGCCGGCCGGATCCTGGAAGAGCGGCATCAGGTCGTAGAACAGGATGCCCGGCTTGGGGTGGTCCGGGACCCTGCGGATCGCGGCGTCGAGGTCGAAGCTCAGGTCAGGCTCCCGGTCAGGCGTTGATGATGCGGCGAAGCTCGGAGACCAGCATGAGGTGACGTAGGTGCGAGGCGAGCGCCGCGAGCCCCTCCAGTGACTCGAGGGCCTCATGCCGCCGGTCCGGGTTCTTGGAGCGCAGGCCCGCGGCGAGCACCTGCTCGAGCAGCGCGGCCTCGCGCTCGGCGGCCACCCGGAACAGGCGCAGGTGCCGCGGCTCGACCCCGTAGGCGGCGAGCTCGACGGCGGTCTGCACGACCTCGCGGTCGGTCTCGTCGTAGGAGCCCGCCCGCCCGCTCACCAGCCCGTACTGCTCCAGCTGATGGACCAGCTCCCGGGCCGCGCCGGTCGTCTGGAGGACCTCCTCCACCCCGTAGCGGCGGGTCGGCGCGGGCTCGGTGATGTTGGCCCGCTTGAGCTGCCGGGCCTGGTTGGCCACGCTGAAGGCCCCGCTGGTCGAGCTCTCGAGCTCCTGGCGGATGACCCGCAGGGGGAGGAACTCATCGCGCTGGAGGCGCAGGATCGTCCGCAGCCGCTCGACGTCCATCGGCGAGTAGAGCCGGTAGCCGCCCTCGGTGCGCCGCGGCATGACCAGCCGCTGGTCCTCCAGGTAGCGGAGCTTCGAGATGGAGATCGAGGGGAAGTCCACCTTGAGCAACCGGCAGACCGCGCCGATCGTGAGCCCCTTGCCCTCGGCGGGCGGCGGGTCGTCGAGGCCGCGGTCGCCCTCGCGCAGCATGCTCATGCGACGAACACCAGCCGGAACTTCCCGATCTGCAGCTCGTCGCCGTCGGTCAGGGCCTCGTCGACGTCGATGCGGCGGCGGTTGACGTAGGTGCCGTTCAGGCTCCCGAGGTCGCGCAGGACGACCCGGTCGCCATCGCGCAGGAGCTCGGCGTGGTGCCGGGAGACGGTCACGTCGTCCAGGAACACGTCGCTCGCCGGCGAGCGGCCCACGGTGACCCGCTCCCCGGCCAGGGCGTAGAGCTCGCCCCAGCGGCCCCCGGTGGCGAGCACCGCGAGCGCGGGGCCCACCGGCCGGGATCCGGTCTGGACCTCCAGGGTCTCCTCCACCGCGACGGCCAGCGGGCCGGTGGCCTGCCCGGCGCCCTCGTCGTCGGGCAGGAGCGGGGTGCCGCACTGCGCGCAGAAGCGGTCGCCCTCGCCCCGCGGCTCACGGCAGGTGGGGCAGTACACCGCTACTCCCGGTCCAGCTCGTCCTCGAGCCGCTCCATGTCCGGCAGGCGGTTGGCGAGGATGCGCGACAGGGAGTCCACGTCCACCACCGACAACTCACCCTCGTCACGGCCCTGCAGCCGGCGGATGAGCTCGCTCTTGGCGATCTCGATGTGGCCGTGCAGCAGGCGGCGGCGGTAGGACACCTCCCGCTCCTCGCGGGTGAGCTCGCGGATGTGCTCCTTGAGCTCGTGATCGGACATTCCGGTGAGGTCCACGGGGTCCATCGGTTCGCACTCCTTCGGTGGGAACGGAGCATACCCCAGGCGCGTCGACAACCCTCACCCGACCCTTGAGGGATCGGGCCGCCCGGGTCGGCCCGACACAGGCTCAGGCCGGAGTCGAGCCCGAGCCCCGGACGAGCCCGCGGGCCGTGCGGGCGTAGTTGACCAGGGTGAGCACCGAGCCGGCGACCGCGGCCCAGAAGAGCACGTCGACCCACCAGGCGTCGATCAGGAGGGCCAGCGCGGTCGCGACCATCGCCAGGCTGCTCGACACCTTGCCGGCCATGTCCACCCGCAGCACCACGCCGCGACGGGCGAGCACCACGAACGCGAGCACCGAGAGCACGTCCCTGGCGATGATGATGACCGGGCCCGGCCAGGGGTAGCGGCCCAGGATGATGAGCCCGGCGAGCCCCACGCCCACCAGCAGCCGGTCGGCCAGTGGGTCGGCCAGGCGCCCGAACCGGCTCTCGGCGTCCCAGCGCCGGGCCAGGCGGCCGTCGACGAAGTCGGTGAGGGCGACCAGGGTGAAGAGCACCGCCGCGGCGGTGCTGGTCGGGCCCTCGGCGGCCAGCATGATCCACAGCAGCACCGGCAGCGCCACCAGGCGCGCCATGGTGAGCGCGTTGGGAAGCCAGTGCAGGGGATGGGCCGCGGCGGTCACGTGGGTGGGTACGGCCGCGGCCTCGGGAAGTAGATCGGGGCGAGAGGATTTGAACCTCCGACCGCCCGGCCCCCAGCCGGGTGCGCTACCAGGCTGCGCCACGCCCCGTCGATCGCGGCCAGCGTACCACAGCGCCCTGGGGCCGACGGCGCCGGCGCGGGGGTGCCTCGGCTACGGTCCCGGCCGTGATCCCGCTCCCGGCCGCGCCCGCCGCCGACGCCCCCGCCCCGGGGCGCCATGTCCCTTCGGGCGCCCTCGAGGTCCCCGCCCGGTGACGGCGCGCCCCCGTGTCGTGGCCCTGGCCGCCGCGCTCGGCGCGCTCGCGCTGGCCGGATGCGGGGGTGGCGGGTCCGACCCGTCACCGCCCCCCGCACCGGCGCCACCCGCCCCCGCCCCGGCCCCGGCCCCGCCACCGGCGGCGACGCCCACCCGGCCGGCCGAGGCGGCGGGGACGGACCTCTGCGCGGCGCTCGGCGCCGGGATCGGGGTCACGACCGTCCCGCTCTCCGGGCCGGACGCGCCCGCCCTCGCCCGCGCGGGCCTCCGCGAGCTCGCCGCGATGCGCGAGTCCCTGGCCGCCGGCCCGGTGCCCGCGGGCGGCGAGGCGGCCGCCCGGGCGCTCGCCGCCGACGCCCGCGAGGGCGAGGCCCTGCTCACCCGGGCCCTGGACGCCCTGGCCGCCGGGAACCGCGACGCGGTGGCCGGGATCGAGCGTGACCTCCCCTCCCTCGGTGCACGCATGGGGGGCCGCCTGGGGTCCCTCGGCTGCTCACCCTGAGGCGCCGCCCCCCGGCAGGGCGGTGGTGACCTGCTGCAGCAGCACGACCAGCGCCTGGGGGCCGCCCGGCGGCAGCGCCCCGGCGATGGCGCGCTCCACCCGGTCCACCCCGGCTGCCGCCGCGCGGCGACGGCGCTCGCCCGCCTCGGTCAGCGTGAGGGCGGCGGGCCGGCCCGCCCGGCTGGGGGCGCGCTCGAGCAGGCCGTCCTCGACCAGGCGACGCACGACCCCGTGGGCGGCCTGCCGGGAGGTGGACGCCGCCCGGGCGAGCTCGGCGGCCGACGCCCCGGGCCGGCGGGCGAGCACCTCCAGGCAGGTGTAGCCGGCCACCGAGAGGCCGTGGGGCCGCACGGCCTCCTCCATCGCCAGGTGCAGGGCGGTCGCCGCGCGCCTGAGCGCGGAGCCGGGCCGGCCCTCCAGCGCGTCAAGGGATTGACGGCGTTGCGCCACGGCCCCCACGCTCGCCGGTGTCAAGCGGTTGACGCTCCCGCGTCACCGGGCCGCCCGCCCGGTCCCGCCCCGGGGACCCGCTCGCTCCCGCGCTCAGCCGATGGACAGCCAGAGCCGGTGGATGGCGTACGCGGCGCCCTCCAGGGGCACGTCGCGCCGCTCGCGCCCGCGGCGCACCTGCACCTCGAGCGGCCCCTCGGGCAGCGTGCGCCTGCCGATGGTGATCCTGAGCGGACACCCCAGGAGCTCGGCCTCGACGAACTTCTCCCCCGGCGACATGCCCTCGCGGTCGTCCAGCAGCACATCGAGGCCGAGCCCCGAGAGCTGCTCGTACAGCCGGCCGGCGTACTCGGCCTGGGGGCTCTCGGCGTCGCCGATCAGCACCATGTGCACGTCGAACGGGGCGATCGCCCGCGGCCAGATGATGCCGTGCTCGTCGTGGCCCTGCTCGATCGCGGCCATCGCGATGCGGGCCGGCCCGATGCCGTAGGACCCCATCACGATCGCGTGCTCGCGCCCGTCCTGATCCAGGTAGCGGGCGCCGAGGGGGTCCGAGTACTTCGTCCCCAGCTTGAAGATGTTCCCGACCTCGATGACCGGGACCAGCTCGATGGGCCGGCCGTCCACCGGCGACCCCTCGCCGGCCAGCACCGTGCGGATGTCGGCCGTCTCGGCCTGGAAGTCCCGGCCGAGCACCACCCCGCGCAGATGGAAGCCGTCGCGGTTGGCGCCGGTGACGTAGTGGCCCCGGGCGATGGTCTCGTCGGCGATCACCCGCACCCGCCCGTCCAGCCCGACCGGCCCGAGCGAGCCCGGCTCGGCGCCGAACCACTCCTGGATCTCCTCCGGGTGGGCGGCCCGGTGGTGGCCGACGATGTGGGCGAGCTTCTTCTCGTGCAGCTGGTGCTCGCCCCGCACCAGGCAGAGCACCGGCCCCGAGTCGGCGACCACGACCACGCTCTTGGCGAGCCGGGCCGGCTCCAGCCCGGTGAAGGCGGAAAGCTCCTCGATCGTGCCGATGCCGGGGGTCGCGAACTCCTCCGGGGCCGCCGGCGCCGCGCCGAAGTCGGGGTCGCGGGCCACCGAGCGGGCCAGCTCGACGTTCGCCGCATAGGAGTCGTCGGCGGTCCGGGCGATCACGTCCTCGCCGGCCGGGCTCGGGGCCATGTACTCGTGGGCGCCGCTCCCCCCCATCATCCCGACGTCGCTCTCCACCCGGTACCAGACCAGGCCCGAGCGGTCGAAGATGCGCGCGTAGGCGTCGGAGTGGGCCGCGTAGGACGCCTCGAGGCCCGCCTCGTCGCGGTCGAGCGAGTAGGAGTCCTTCATGACGAACTCGCGCACCCGCAGCATCCCCGCCTTCGGCCGGGGCTCGTCGCGCTCCTTCGTCTGAATCTGGTACCACATCTGCGGAAGCTCCCGGTAGGAGCGGATCTCCCGCGCCGCGTGCCAGGTGATGATCTCCTCGTGGGTCATGCCGAGCACCATCGGGCGGCCCGAGCGGTCCTCGAAGCGGTACTGCTCGGCCAGGCCGTAGCGGCCGGTGGCCTCCCAGATGTCCGCCGGCTGCATGATCGGCATGAGCATCTCCTGCGCGCCGATCCGGTCCATCTCCTCGCGCATGATCCGCTCGACCCGCTTGAGCACGCGCAGGCCCATCGGCATGATCGTGTAGAGCCCGGCCGCGAGCTGGCGCACGAGCCCCGCGCGGACCGCGAGCTTGTGGCTCACCGCCTCGGCGTCGGCCGGGTCCTCACGCTGGGTGGGCCACAGGCGCCCGGACAGCCGCCACGAGCTCCCGAGCGGCGCCTGCGGGACGCGCCAGCCGTCCGGCGTCCCGCCGTCGCGGCTCATCGGGCCGCCCCCGCGCCGGCGGGGGCCCGCTCGAAGCGCTCCTCCACGTAGCGCTCGACCATGGCGATGAAGTCCTCGGCCAGCGTCGGTCCCTCCAGCGTCGTCACCTTGTCCCCGTCCACGTAGACCGGGGCCCGCGGCTCCTCGCCGGTGCCCGGCAGGCTGATGCCGATGTCGGCCGCCCGGCTCTCGCCCGGCCCGTTCACGATGCAGCCCATCACGGCCACGTGCAGCGACGCCGCGCCCGGCCGCTCCTGCTTCCACACCGCCATGCGCTCGTCCAGGTGGCGCTCGATGCGCTGCGCCAGCTCCTGGAAGACGATCGAGGTGGTCCGCCCGCAGCCGGGGCAGGCGGTGACCTGGGGCCGGAAGGCGCGCAGGCCCATGGACTGGAGCAGGTCCAGGCACACCCGCACCTCGAGGGTGCGGTCGCCGCCCGGGTCCGGCGTGAGGCTCGCGCGGATCGTGTCGCCGATCCCGTCCTGCAGGAGGATCGCGAGGGCCGCGGTGGTCGCCACGATGCCCTTGCTGCCCATGCCCGCCTCGGTGAGGCCCAGGTGCAGCGGCAGGTCGGTGCGCGCGGACAGGTCGCGGTAGACGGCGACCATGTCCTGCAGCCGGCTGACCTTGCACGAGAGCACGATGCGGTCGTGGGCCAGACCGATCTCCTCGGCGGCCTGCGCGGAGGAGATCGCGCTCTCGACCATCGCCCGCCTGAGCACCGCGTCGGCCGACGCGGGCTCCGGCGCCCGGGCGTTCTCGTCCATGAGCCGGTCCATGAGCTCCGGGTCGAGCGAGCCCGCGTTCACCCCGATCCGCACCGGCTTGCCGTGGTCGATGGCCGCCTGCACCATCGTCGCGAAGTTGCGGTCGTGACGGGCGCCGCGGCCCACGTTCCCCGGGTTGATGCGGAGCTTGTCCAGCGTGTCGGCGGTCTCGGGGAACTCCCGCAGCAGCACGTGGCCGTTGAAGTGGAAGTCGCCGACCAGCGGCACCTCGACCCCGTGCTGGTCGCGCAGGCGGGCGCGGATCTCCGGCACCCGGGCGGCGGCCGCGCGGTTGTTCACCGTGATCCGCACGATCTCCGAGCCGGCCCGGGCCAGCTCGGCCACCTGGGCGGCGGTGGCCACGGCGTCGGCCGTGTCGGTGTTGGTCATGGACTGCACCACCACGGGCGCGCCGCCCCCGACGGGGACGCCGCCCACCAGACAGGGCACGGTGGGACGTCGCTCGGCCGCGGTCACGGGTGGTGAGTCTAGCGGGGGGTGAAGCCCTCGCCGGTCAGGCGCACGATGTCGTTCTGGAGGGCGAAGACGAACACCACCAGGATGACCGCCCAGCCGACCATGGCCGAGCGCTCGTACACCTTCAGCGAGATGGGCTTGCCCCGGACCTTCTCGATCAGCGCGAACAGGATGTGCCCGCCGTCCAGCGGGAAGATCGGGAGCAGGTTGAAGATCGCGAGCACGAGGCTGATGAACCCGACGAACTCGAGCACCTGCACCCAGCCGTTCTCGCTCACGTCGTTGTAGACCGCCCCGATCGCCACGACCGAGCCGACCTCGCTGCGCGCCTCCTCGCTGGTGAACAGGCGCCCGATGCCCTTGGCGTTCTCCTCGATGAGGAACCAGGTGAAGCGGCCGCCCTCGACGAACCCGCCGATGAAGCCCTGCGACTCGCGGGGGCCGTCACGCTGGGCGAACGACACCCCGAGCCGCCCGACCGTGCGCCCGGCGTCCTCGACCGCGCGCGGGGTGGCGCGCACGCGCAGGCGCTCGTCGCCCCGCTGCACCACCACGGTCACCGGCTGCCCGGCGTTGTCCTGGATCGCCCGGCGGGCGGCGTCGACGCCGGCGCCGTCGCCGGTGACCCGGGCGCCGTCCACGGCGACGATCCGGTCGCCGGGCCGCAGCCCGGCCGCGGCGGCCGGCGAGCCGGCCTGGACCGCGCCGATCTCGGGCGTCACCAGCACGGTGCTCGGGCCGATCCAGAACACCACGGTGAAGATGAGGAACGCCAGGATCAGGTTCACCGCCGGCCCGGCGGCGATGGTCACGACCTTCTTCCAGGTCTTGGCGTTGTAGTAGGCCCGTTCTTCGAGCTCCGGGGGCAGCTCCTCGCCCCGGGTCATCCCCGTGATCTTCACGTAGCCGCCCAGGGGCAGCCACCCGATGCCGTACTCGGTCTCGCCCCGGCGGAACTTGGCGAGCGGGCGCCCGAAGAAGATCGAGAACCGCTCCACCCGCATGCCGCACCACTTGGCGGCGACCATGTGCCCGGCCTCGTGCACGAGCACGAGCACCATCAGCACGAGGACGAACGAGATGATGTTGAAGGCGGTCACGCGCCCGCCCCCACCGCGGCGAGCGCCGCGCCGCGGGCGGCGGCGTCGGCCGCCTCGACCGCCTCGAGGGTGTCCGCGGGGCCGGCGGGCACCGCGGCGAGCGCCCGCTCGACGGCCTCGGCGATCTCCAGGAACCCGAGGCGCCCCTCGAGGAACGCGGCGACCGCGACCTCGTTGGCGGCGTTCAGCACCGCCGGGGCGGTCCCCCCGGCCTCCCCCGCCGCCCGCGCGAGCGCCAGGCAGCGGAACGTGTCCTCATCCGGCGAGGAGAACTCCAGCGTGCGCCCGACCAGGTCCATGGCGGGCCGGGCGGGGGGCGCCTCGGGCCAGCGCAGTGCGTGGCCGATCGGCACCCGCATGTCCGGCGGGCCCAGGTGGGCGAGCACGCTGCCGTCCTCCAGGCGCACCATCGCGTGGACCACCGACTGGGGGTGCACCACGACCTCGATCCGGTCGTAGCCCAGCCCGAACAGGTGATGGGCCTCGATGACCTCGAGGCCCTTGTTCATCAGCGTGGCGGAGTCGACGGTGATCTTGGCGCCCATGGCCCAGGTCGGGTGGGCCAGGGCGTCCTCCACCCCGACCGTGGCCAGGTCCGCGGCGCTGCGGCCCCGGAAGGGCCCGCCCGAGGCGGTGAGGATCGCGCGCTCCACGCGGGACGCATCGACCCCCTCCATGAGCTGGAAGAGGGCGGAGTGCTCGGAGTCGACCGGGACCAGGCCCGCGCCGGTGCGCGCGCGGACCGCGGCGACCAGGTCGCCCCCGGCCACCAGGCTCTCCTTGTTGGCGAGCGCGACCGGGATGCCGCGGCCCAGCGCCGCGAGGGTGGGCCGCAGGCCGGCGGCGCCGACCAGCGCGTTCAGGACCAGGTCCGGCTCGCTCGCCTCGATCAGCGCGGCGAGGTCGGGGTCGAAGGGGACGGTGCCCCCGCCGGCCGCGGCGGTGGTGTGGCGGACGCCGTGGGCGGCGGCCTGGGCGGTCATCTCCTGAACACGGGTGCCGCAGGCGAGGCCGCAGGCGACCAGGTCCGGCGCGGCGCCGATGACCTCGAGGGCCTGCACGCCGATCGAGCCCGTCGAGCCGAGCACCAGGACGCGCTTCACCCGGCCTACGGTAGCAGCGCCCTCCCCGCCCCCGGCCACGCCGCCGGGCGGCGGAACCTCACCCGTCGACCAGCTCCTGGGCGGTCTCGCACAGGGCGGCGACCAGGCGCACGCACGCGTCCAGGTCGTCCGGATGGCAGGTCTCGACGACCTGGTGCACATAGCGGGTGGGGATCGACACGCACCCGGCCACCGCCCCCGACCCGCCGAGCTGGAGCTCGCGGGTGTCCGTGCCGCCCCGGGTCATCACCTCGAGCTGATGCGGGATGCCGCGCGCCCCGGCGACCGCGACCAGGTGGTCGACCATGCGCCCGGGGACGATCACGCTGGAGTCATAGACCTTGATGCCCGCGCCGGCGCCCAGGGTGGTGACCCGCTCATGGGGCTTGGCGCCCGCCCCGTCGTTGGCCAGCGTGATGTCGATGGCCAGGCCCACCGCGGGATCGGTGCGGGCCGCGGCGACCCGCGCCCCGCGCAGCCCGACCTCCTCCTGCACGGTCGCCACCGCGACGACCTCGCAGTGGTGCTCCCCGACCAGGCTCTTGCAGGTGACCAGATCGCCCAGGCGGCTGAAGCGCCGCTCGCGGGTGACCACGTCGCCCTTCTGCACGAGGTCGCGCACCCGGTCGGCCGCGAGGCCCACGTCGATGAAGAAGTCATCGATCTTCGGGGCCTTCCGGCGCTCCTCCTCGGTCATGATGTGGACGGCCTTGGAGCCCATGACCCCGAGCAGGTCCTCGCGGCCGTGCACCACCACCCGCTGGGCGGCCAGGGTCTTGGGGTCGAAGCCCCCGAGCGGGATGACCCGGATGAAGCCCTGGTCGTCCACGTGGGTGACCATGAAGCCGATCTCGTCCATGTGGGCGGCGAGCACCACGCGCGGCCCGCCGCCGCCGCGGCGCACGGCCACCACGTTGCCGACCGGATCCACCGAGACCTCGTCGCACAGCGGCGTGAGCTCGCGCACGACGACCTCGCGGACCCGCGACTCCCGGCCGGGAGCGCCAGGGGTCTCGCACAGCTCGGCCAGCAGGTCCAGGCTCACGCTGGCATCGTACCCGCCGCCGTGTTCGTGCTCGCCCTGCTCACCATCGCCCTCGTCGCCGCCGCGGTGGCCGCGGGCATCCTGCTCGGACGCGGCGCCTGGCGCCGGCGGCGCGGCGACACCGGGCTGGTGGGCCTGGAGGTCAAGGACCTCCCCACGCCGCTCTTCGCCCTCGCCGGGCTGCTGGTGGCGTTCGTGCTGGTCACGACCTACACCGACTGGAAGTCCGCCCGCAGCGCCGCCGCCCGGGAGGCCCGGGCGCTCGCGGCCGAGCTCGCGACGCTCTCGGTCACCCCTGGCGCCCCCGCCCGGGCCGCCACCGCCGCCCTCACCTGCTACGGCCGGTCGGTGGTGGCGCTGGAGTGGCCGGCGATGGGTGAGCGCACCGCCAGCCCGGTCACCGCCGCGTGGTCGGTCGACGCCGACCGCCGCTACGCCCGCCTCCTGCGCGGCGAGGGGGCGGCCCTCGCCGAGGCCGCCCTGACCGACCGGGGCGTGCGGGTGGACGCGCGCCTGGAGCGCCTCGCCGCCGCCCAGGCGTCGGTGCCCGCGCCGCTCACGGCCCTGCTGGTGGCGGCGGTGGTCCTCGGCGTCGGGCTGCTGGCGTTCCTCGCCCACCCCGCGATCCGGCCGGTGATCCTGGTGCCGGTCCTGGTCGCGACCGCCCTGCTCTTCGGCGGCGCGCTGCTCCTGATCCAGGACATGGACCGCCCGTTCTCGGGCCCGATCGCGACCGGCCCGTCGGCGATGGCCGGCGTGGTCGAGGGCCCGGGCGCCGCCGCCCGGCCGCCGTGCGACGCCGAGGGCCGGCCTCAGTAGACCAGGGCCACCGTGGTGAAGTAGGCGGCCACCACGCTGAACAGCGTCGAGTCGAAGCGGTCGAGCACGCCGCCGTGGCCGAGCAGCAGGCGCCCCGAGTCCTTGGCCTGGGCGTCGCGCTTGAGCAGCGACTCGAACAGGTCCCCCACGAACGCCGACAGGCAGATCACCACGCCGATGACCAGGCTCTCCCAGCCGGAGAGCCAGTCCATGTAGAGCCCGGCGAACCAGACGGCGAACGTGCCGACGACCACCCCGGTGGCGAACCCCTCCCAGGTCTTGCCGGGCGAGGTGCGCGGGGCGATCTTCCGCCTCCCCCAGGTGCGCCCGCCGACGTAGGACGCGGTGTCGAAGACCCAGGTGCCGACCAGGACGTTGGCCACCGCCGCGGCGCCGTCCGGGAGCTCGCGGGTCAGCACCAGGATCCCCATGGGCAGCCCGAGGTAGAGCGCCCCGAGCAGGGTGGTCGACACCCGGACGGTGACGTCCTCGCGGTTCGGGACGACCAGCCCCGCGACCGCGCACAGGCCCACGCTCACCGCGATGGCGAGCAGGAGCGCGTGCTCGGGCCGGTCGGCGACCAGCGCGAACACCACGCACAGGATGGCCCCGAGGTACCCGGCCCACCGCAGCGGCCGGAGCGCCGCGGTCAGGTTGTAGAGCTCGAACAGCCCCACGACCGCGATGAGCGCCGCGGCGGCGGCGAACACCGGGCCGCCCAGGAGCACGACCCCGATGGCGATCGCGATCCCGGGGACCGCGATGAGGATGCGGCTCTTCACGGTGCGGCCGGGACCGGGCTCACCGGGCGCCGAAGCGCCGCTGACGCCCGGCGTACTCGCGCAGGGCGGCGTCGAGGTCCTCGGGCCCGAAGTCCGGCCACAGGCGGGGGGAGAAGACGAGCTCGGAGTAGGCGCCCTGCCACAGCAGGAAGTTCGAGAGGCGCTGCTCGCCCGAGGTGCGGATGATCAGCTCCGGGTCACGCAGGTCCGGCCCGTACAGGCAGGCGGCGAACTCGGCCTCCCCGGCGTCGGGGCCGCAGTCGGCGAAGCGCCGCGCCGCGTCGAGGATCTCCGCCCGGCCCCCGTAGTTCATCGCGATGAAGAGGCGCAGCCGGTCGTTCCGGGCGGTCAGCGCCTCGGCGCCGGCGATCTTGCCGAGCAGCTCGTCGTCGAGGTCCTCCAGCCGCCCGATGAAGCGGATCCGCACGCGCTCGGCGTGCAGCTCGGGGACCTCGCGGTCGATCAGCTCGCAGAAGAGCCCCATGAGGTCCTCGACCTCGTTCGGGGGCCGGTTCCAGTTCTCGGTGGAGAAGGAGAACACCGTGAGGTCGCGCACCCCGGCGTCGCCCGCGGCGCGCACCACGCGCTTGAGCGCGCGGGCGCCGGCGCGATGGCCGGCGGCCACGGGGAGGCCCCGGCTCCGGGCCCAGCGCCCGTTGCCGTCCATGATGATCGCGACCGAGGTCGGCGTCTCGGGCCGGGGCGGCGGCGCCGGCTGGGGCCGGCTGCCCAGGCCGAGGAGCGTCCGCGCGGTGCGTAGGCGGGTGAGCAGCGTCACGTCGCCACCGAGGTTCGCCCGCTCGCCGCTCAGACCTCCATGATCTCGGCCTCCTTGCGGCCGAGCAGCTCGTCGATCGCCTTGACCTCGCGGTCGGTCAGCTTCTGGATCTCGTCCTGGGCGCGCGAGAGCTGGTCACGCGAGACGTCGCCCTCCTTCTCCGCCCGCTTGAGCTCGTTCAGGACGTCGCGGCGCACGTTGCGCACCGCCACCCGCGCCTCCTCGGCCATCCGGTGGGCCACCTTCACGAGGTCGCGGCGCCGCTCCTCGGTGAGCTGGGGGATCGGCAGGCGGATGACCTGGCCGTCGTTGGAGGGCGTGAGGCCCAGGTCCGACTCCATGATCGCCTTCTCCACGCTCTTCATGATCGAGCGGTCGAAGGGCTGCACGGTGATCAGGCGGGGCTCCGGGGCGTGGATCTTCGCGAGCTGGCTGATGGGCGTGCGCGTGCCGTAGGCGTCCACGCTGATGCGGTCCAGCAGC
>JALOLS010000159.1 GCA_025455865.1 Thermoleophilia bacterium | reverse complement strand
CGGGGGCCGCCGAGGGCGCCTCGTGGCCGCGGATCGCCGCCGGCGTGGGGTTCCTGCCCACCGTCCACGACGGCGCGGTGATGACCGTCGACTCCCTCCTCGGCGCCGACCCGATCGCCGGGGACCTCCGGGCGATCGGCTGAGCGGATGCGCCTGATCCGCCTGCGCCGCCGGTCCCTGCGCGAGGACGGCGTCGCCGGACTCGTCCTCGGCGTCCAGAGCGTCCCCGACGGCCTGGCGACGGGCCTGCTCGCCGGGGTGAACCCGCTCTCCGGCCTCTACGCCTACCTGGTCGGCACGATCGCCGGGGCGGTGGTGACCTCCTCCGCCTTCATGGTGGTGCAGGGCACCGGGGCGATGGCGATGGTCATCTCCGACGTTCCCGCCGTGCAGGGCGCCGACGGCGAGCGCGCGCTCTTCATGCTGGCGATCCTCACCGGGGTGGTGATGCTGGCCGCCGGCCTGCTGCGCCTCGGGGGCGTCCTGCGCTTCGTCTCCAACGCGGTGATGGTGGGCTTCATCAACGCGGTCGGGGTCAACATCGTCCTCGGCCAGCTCGGCAACCTGACCGGCTACGCCGCCGACGGACCCAACCGGGTGGTGCGGGCGCTCGACACGATCCTCTCCCCCGCGCAGCTCGACTGGGCGAGCGTGGCCATCGGCCTGGGGACCATCGGCGCGATCCTGCTGCTGGAGCGCACGCCGGTGGGAGCGCTCGGGCTGGTGGTCGCGGTGGTCGCGACCTCGGGCCTCGCCGCCCTGCTGGACCTCTCCGGCGTCGCGACCCTGGACGACCTGGGGGTGGCCGTCGACGGCCTGCCGACCCCGGTGTGGCCGGCGCTGGGGGAGATCCCGGTGCTGATCGTGCCCGCGCTCTCCCTGGCGTTCGTGGGACTCATCCAGGGCGCGGCCATCAGCGCGAGCTTCGTGAACCCCGACGGCCGCCACCCGGACGCCTCGCGCGACTTCATCGGGCAGGGGGTCGCGAACGTCGCCTCGGGCCTGTTCCGGGGCATGCCGGTGGGCGGGTCGCTCTCGGCCTCGGCGCTCAACCGGGCGGCCGGGGCCCGCTCGCGGCAGGCGCCGATCGTCGCCGGGCTGGTCATGCTCCTGATCATCGTGCTGCTCGGCGACGCGATCGGCCGGGTGGCCATGCCGGCGCTCGCCGGCCTGCTCATCCTGATCGGCGTCCGCACGATCAAGCCGGGCGACCTGGCCTCGGTGTGGCGGACCGGGATCGTCCAGAAGGTGGTCCTGGTGGTCACCTTCGCCCTCACGATGGTCATCCCGCTGCAGTACGCGGTGCTGGTCGGCGTGGGGCTCTCGGTGGTGCTCCACGTGGTGCGCCAGTCGAACGCCGTCACGGTGCGCCGCCGGGTGCACGCCGACGGCCACGTGGTCGAGACCGACCCGCCGGCCGAGCTCCCCGCCGGCGAGGTGGTGGTGCTCCAGCCCTACGGGAGCCTGTTCTTCGCCGCCGCGCCGGCGTTCGAGGCGGCGCTCCCACGGGTCGGAGCGGGCTCGCGGGGCACGGTCGTGATCCTGCGCCTGCGCGGCCGGACCGATCTCGGGACGACGTTCCTGGAGGTCCTGCGCCGCTACGCGCTCGCGCTCGGGGAGGTGGGCTCCCGCCTGGTCGTCGTCTCGGCCGGGGAGCGCATCCGGCAGCAGCTGGAGGCGACCGGGGTCACCGCGGTGATCGGCCCCGAGTCGGTCTACCCGGGCGACGATCGGGTGGGGGCGACGCTCCAGCGGGCGATCGAGGACGCCCGGCGCTGGGTGGCGGCCCGCTCGCCCGGCGCGTAGTGGTCAACCGGCGCCGGCGAGGGCGGGCGCGGGGCCGGGCCGGCGCGCCAGGAGCAGCACCGAGACGAAGGCGATCCACGCGGGGAACAGGAAGAGCGCGGGCTCCGACAGGGTGACGTTCACGAACTCGACCACGCCGACCACGTAGGTCACCACGATCGCCCAGGTGGGGAGCGCCCGCGTCTGGCGGGCCAGGGTGGCGAGGGCGAACATGACCAGCGTGGCGACCCGCGCCGAGAAGACCGAGAGCATGATCGCGGCGAGGGAGCGGGCCGTGCCGGCCGCCCCCGGATCGGCCGCGCCGCCCGCGTCGACCAGGATGGACGGCGCCGCCAGCGCCGACACCCCGGCCAGGATCAGCCCGGTCAGGAGCACGCTCCCCCCGAGGAACACCGATCCGACGAGCCGGGACTCGCGCTCCCCGAGGCGCGCCCGCACCACCCCGACGAACCACAGGAAGGCAACCGTGCCCAGGACCATCAGGGCCAGGTAGACCGCCACCGGCCCCCCGGCGCCGGGATCGGCCAGGTACCGCGTCCACTCCTCGCGGGTTGCGTCGAGACCCGGGCGGTCGAGCAGGCCGAGGATGCCGAGCGACCAGGCGATCGCGCACACCAGGCCCGCAACCGCGGCGAACTCGATCGAGGTGGCCGCCGCGCGCCAGCCGGAGGGCGCAGGCGGTGGGGGCCCGGCTCCGCTCGTTGCCACTGCACCTCCCCGGCCGCGCCGGCGTGGACGACGGCGCCATCATGCATGAGCGACGCGCGCCTGGGGCACCGGCGGGCGTCGCGGGTGTCGATTCCGGTCCCCCTCGGTTGTCTGGGAGACGGACGACCACCCGCAAGGAGGACGCCGTGAGGTACCTGCTCCTGATCCACCAGGGCACCACCCCGCTCCCGGGCACCCAGGCGTGGGACGCGCTCACCCCCCGAGGCGCAGCACCAGGTCTTCGCCGACTACGCCGCCCTCACCCAGACCCCGGGCCTGGTCGTGGGCGAGCGCACTCGGCGATCTCCGGGCCGGTGGGACCCTGGTGATCAGCCGCAGGGTCTGGTCGTGCAGGTACAGGTACATGGCGCGCTGCATGGCCAGGTACTCGACCGCGCGCTCCCGGCCCCAGGTGGGCCGGTGGTGGGAGGCGAACACCACGTCGATCTGGTCGGCGAAGAGCGCGATGGTCTCGGTGAGGTAGTGCGCCCAGGCGTGGGCGTCGCGCACCTGCGCGCCCCGGATGGTGAGGACCATACGCGTCCAGGTCCCACACCACCCGCCCGTCGGCCGCCCGCACCTGGCGCTCGGCGGCCCTGGCGACCAGGCCCCGGCGGGCATCCTCGAAGTCCTGGCGGTCCTCGAAGGGGAGCCCGGCGGCAAAGGCCTCGACCCGTCCCCGCGTGGCGTCGCTCACCGGCCTGCCTGCGCCCATCATCACCTCGTCCGCCGACCGCCTGTGCGGGGGGTCGGTAGGGGACGGCGCCGTGGGTGTCGCGGTGATCCGCCGGGGGTGAGGCCGCCCCCGATCCCGGCCACACTCGGGGTGAGGCAGCGCGATGAGCACCCCGGCCGACCCTGCGGCGCGTCCCGCCCCGGCCCTCGGGCGGCCGGCACTCGGGGGCCTGGCCCTCGCGACCGGCCTGGTACCGCTGTCCTCGACCATGGTGGCCGTGGCCCTCGTGGCGGTGGAGGCCGATCTCGGGGTCGGCGCGGCCGCGGCGACCTGGCTGGTCACCGCCTACCTGGCGGCGATGGCCCTGGTGCAGCCCCTCGGGGGCCGGGTGGGCGACCGGCTGGGGCACGCCCGTGCCTTCCGGTGGGGCCTCCTGCTGTTCCTCGTGCTCTCGGCCCTGGCCGCCCTGGCGCCGGCCTTCCCCGTGCTGGTCGCCCTGCGGGTGGGCCAGGCCGCGGCCGGCGGGCTCATGCTGCCGAACGCCGGCGCGATGATCCGCGACCGCACCGACCAGGGCGGGCGGGGGCGGGCGCTCGGGGTGCTGGCGGCGGCGCTCGCGCTGGCCGCCGCGCTCGGGCCGGTGGTGGGCGGCCTGGTGGGCGGCACGCTCGGCTGGCGGGCGCTCTTCCTCATCCCGGTGCCG
>JALOLS010000158.1 GCA_025455865.1 Thermoleophilia bacterium | reverse complement strand
CCCGGACGGCGGGGACTGGGCGGTGTCGGTGGCCCAGCGCCTTCTTCGCGCGACGGCGTCCTAAGCGTCTCAGGCCCTGAACCGGAGCATCGGCCCGATCCACCGCTCCCACGGCGCGGATGCCCCCGGATCGCCGTCGCCATGCGGGTCCGGCCTTCCCCGAGGGGTCACCCTCCTGGTGCGCGGCCGCCCCCGCCGCTCCCGGGCACCCGGGGGGCGACGGTCCTCGGGGGCGACGGATCCGTCCGGGGTCGAGGGCTGCGCCCCCGGGATCGACGGCGGAGGCACGGCTTCAGGCGACGCGCGGCCGGGGTGGCCCCTTCAGCCCGTCTCCCCGGAGGGCGCGGGAGACGCCTCCGCCGGGGCCACCCCGCCCCGGGGCAGGCGGCGGGCACCCCGACGATGAGGGTCGCGAGCGTCTCGATGGCCTGCAGGCCGACCCCGTAGGCCAGGCCCGCCGCGTAGGCGACCCCGACCGGGACCAGGATCAGCGCCACGGCGACCTGGAAGACCCCCACGTTCCCCGGCCAGAACGGCAGCAGCGTGGCCGCGTTGGTCGCCACCACGACCAGGCCGGCGGCCGCGAGGCCCTCGTCGATCCCGAAGGCCCGGAAGCAGAGCCAGGCGCCGAGCACCTCGATGGCCCAGCCGAGGGCCTGCAGGCTCACCGCAAGCGCCAGCGCCGCCGGGTTGCGGAGCACCGCGAGCCCCTGGCGGATGGCCGCGGCGATCCGCACCAGGCGCCCCCCGCCCCCGGCCTCGCCGTCGCGACGGGCCACCAGCACCGCGACGACCAGCAGCACCCCGGTGCCGGCGAGCAGCGCGAACAGCCCGCCGGCGGCGCTGGCCGGGATCCCCACCGAGAGCACCAGGGCCAGGGTCAGCACCGAGAGCGGCACGGCGTCCAGCAGGCGGTGGGCGGCCACGGTGCCCGCCACCACGGCCCAGTCGCGCCCCGGGTCGTCCAGGTGGCGGGTGTAGGTCGCGATCTTCGCGGGCTCGCCCAGCCGGCCCGGGAGCACCGCGTTCACCAGCTGCCCGACCCCGTAGGCCGACACCGCGTCGGCCGCCGACGCCTCGCGCTCGCGCAGGGCGCTGCGGAGCAGCACCCGCCAGTTCAACCCCCGCACCACCAGCGACAGGACGTTCGCGGCGACCGAGGCGAGCGCCCAGCCCACGCTGACCCCGGCCAGCGTGTCCCAGACCTCGCCCAGGCGGGGGGCGCTCGCGACCAGCACCGCGATCAGCAGGGCGAGGACGGCCAGGGCGAGCACGCGCCGCCCCATCGGTCGCCGGCGCCGCGGGGCGCTGGGGGCGGGGGCCTCCATGACGGCAGTCTGCCCGTCCCCGGCGGGGCGGCGCGTATCCTCGGCCCCCCAGGACGACCCAGGAGGACCGATGCCGCTGGAGCTGGACCCGGACCCGAAGCTCGCCGCCTACGCGCACCCCGAGCGCCTGGTGACGACCGCGTGGCTGGCCGAGCACCTCGGCGAGCCCGGCCTCGTGGTGGCCGAGTCGGACGAGGACGTGCTGCTCTACGACACCGGCCACATCCCCGGCGCGGTGAAGATCGACTGGCACGCCGACCTGAACGACCCGGTGGCCCGCGACTACGTGGACCCCGAGGGCTTCGCGCGGCTCATGGCGGCCAAGGGCGTCACCCGCGACACCACGCTGGTCTTCTACGGCGACAACTTCAACTGGTGGGCGGCCTACGCGCTGTGGGTCTGCTCGCTGTTCGGGCACCCGGACGTGCGCCTGCTGGACGGCGGGCGCCGGAAGTGGATCGACGAGGGCCGCGAGATCACCACCGACGTCCCCGCCCCGGCCCCGACCGACTACCCGGTCGTCCCCCGGGACGACACCGCCATCCGGGCGTTCCGGGACCAGGTGCTCGCCCACATCGGCACGGGCCGCCTGGTGGACGTGCGCTCGCCCCAGGAGTACTCGGGCGAGCTCCTGCACATGCCGGACTACCCCCAGGAGGGGTCGCTGCGCGGCGGGCACATCCCGACCGCGGGCAACGTGCCCTGGAAGCGGGCGGCGAATGACGACGGGACGTTCAAGACCGCCGAGGAGCTTGTGGCGATCTATGAGCGCGAGCAGGGGCTCTCCCCCCAGGACGACGTGGTGGCCTACTGCCGCATCGGCGAGCGCTCAAGCCACACCTGGTTCGTGCTCACCCACCTGCTCGGCTTCGAGCGGGTCCGCAACTACGACGGCTCATGGGTGGAGTGGGGCAACTCGGTGCGGGTGCCCATCGAGCGCCCCGGCCACCCGATCCGTCCCTAGCCCATGCGCGATCAGCTCCACGAGATCGTCGAGGAGTTCGCCGACGCCCCGCGCGACCTGCGGCTGCCGCTCCTGCTCGACTACTCCAAGCGGGTGCCGCCGCTCCCCGCCGCCCTGGCGGGCCGGCGGGACCTGATGGACCAGGTGGTCGAGTGCCAGACCCCCTTCTTCGTCGCGGTGGAGACCGACGCCGAGGGGCGGGTGCACCTGCACTTCGACGCCCCGCCCGAGGCCCCGACCACCCGCGGCTACGCGGGGGTGATCTATGAGGGGCTCGAGGGCGCGACGCCGGACGAGGTGCTCTCGACCCCCAACGACTTCTACGTGGCGATGGGGCTGGACGAGCTCATCACCCCGCTGCGCCTGCGCGGGATGGGGGCCATCCTCGCCCGGGTGAAGCGCCTGGTCGCCGCCGGGGCCCAGGGGGCGTAGGGGCACCCCCGGAGCCGGCCGGCCCCCGGGGGGTCCCCCGGCCCCCCGCTCCGACTACGGTGTGCGGTATGGCACGCCGGACGCCCGAGGAGACCGCCGAGCTCGTGAGGATGGTCGAGGATCTGCGCGCGAGCGAGGGCATCGGCCCGACCGCCGCCGTGCGGCGGGTCGCCCAGGCGACCGGCCGGAGCGAGTCCTCGGTCCGCTCGGCCTATTACGCGGCTCGCCGCGACCGGGGCGATGCGCCCCCGCACGGGACCCAGAACCCCCACATCTACGCCGAGATGGCCCCGCTCGTCGAGGCCGGCGTGTCGCCCGTGCAGGCCGCCCGGCGCCTGGGCAGCGACAAGAGCGCCGAGCGGGTGGCCGAGGGGTTCGCCCGGTGGCTCGCCGGCCGGGGCGACGCCCAGGGCGAGGAGGACGGCGTCCTGGCCCGGCTGGGCGATCTGGAGCGGGAGAACCGGGAGCTCCGCGCGGCGCTGGAGGAGGCCCGCCGGGCCCTCGCGCGCATCGCCGATCTGGCCGACGCCGCCAGGTAGCGCCCCCGCCGGGTAGCGTCCCGGCCGATGGACGGCGTGCTGCAGCCCGGTCCCCGGGCGCCGAGCCCGGCGCGGAGCGGCCTCGCGGGGCTGCTCGTGGGCTTGGCGGTGCTCGTCTGGGCCGCGGGGATGCTGATCTGGATGGTCGAGTCGCGGGTGACCGACCAGGAGCGCTTCAGCGACATCGCGGTGAGCGCGATCCGCAGCGAGGCCGGCCGCGACATCGTCCGCGACGCGGTGGTCGACGAGGTCGTCGCCCAGGCCGCCGATCGCGGCGTGCGGCTCCCGGCGCGGGCCCGGGCGGTGGTCGGCGCCGCCGCCGAGCGCGTCGTGGCGAGCCCGGCGGCCGAGCCGCTCCTGCGACAGAGCACCGACCGCCTGTGGGAGGCGCTCCTGGAGGACCCCGACCAGGTCCTGCGCCTGGACCTCGAGCCGCTGCGCCCCCAGATCGTCCAGGCGGTGCGGGCGATCGACCCGCTGCTGGTGCGCTTCGTGCCCACCGAGGCCCGGTTCCCCGCCATCGAGGTGCCGCTGTCGGACCGCTATCCGGTCGTCGCCGACATCCCGTCCTGGGTCGACGCCGTGCAGGCGGCCCGCTGGGTGGCCCTGCTGCTCGCCGGCGGCCTGATCGCCCTGGCCCTGCTCGCGAGCCCCCACCGCCCCGACACCGCACGCCGGGCCGGCGTGCTCTTCCTGGTGCTCGCGGTGGTCCCGGTGGCGATGCGGCTCATCGTGCCCCCGATCGTCGGCGCGGCCGCCCCCGACGGCGACGTGGGCGACCTCGCCCGGGGGCTCGCCGCCGACCTGCTCGGGGGCTGGTGGGTCGCCGCGCTGCTGACCGCCCTGCTCGGGCTGCTCCTGATCGTGGGCGGCGCCGCCGCGCGCAACTCCTTCAGCGCGGTCCCGCCGGCCCGCTGAGGTCGCCGCCGGCGAGCACCACCGAGGCGAGCTCGGTGCGTGAGCGCACCCCGAGCTTGCGGTAGAGCCGCGAGAGGTGCTCCTCCACGGTCTTCGTGGACAGGTGCACGCTGGCCGCGACCTCGCGGTTGGTCGCCCCG
>JALOLS010000010.1 GCA_025455865.1 Thermoleophilia bacterium | reverse complement strand
TCGCGGCGCACCTCGGCACCCTCGGGATCACATGTACCACCAGTACCTGCGACGTCCCGAGGTCACCGATCTGCTGGCGATTCGCTCCCCGGGAGGCGGGTCTTGGTTCATGGACAGGCCCCTCGCGGCCCCGGCCGGGATACTCCCGGGCGATGACCCCCGCCGGCACCCGGGCCCCGCTCCCGCTGCTCCTGCTCGGGACCGCGGCGGCGGCGCTCGCCTTCACCGCCGACCACCCGATCGTGCTCGGGGCGCTCGCGGCCGGGGCGGTGGCCCTGCTGGTGGCCGCCCCGGGGCGCACCGGCCGCTGGTTCCTGCTGGGCGGGCTGGTGAGCGCCCTGGCCCTGGTCGTCGTGACCCCGCTGGTCGGCGCCCAGGGCGACCTGGTGCTGTTCCGCGTGCCCGCCCCGCCGCTCCTGGACGGCGAGGTCACGCTGGAGGAGGTCGCCGCCGGGGCGGCCGCCGGCCTGCGCCTGCTGGCCGTGGCGGTGCTGGCCGGCGCGGTGCTCGCCCACGCCGACCCCGACCGCCTCCTGGCCGGCGCGATGCGCCTGGCGCCCCGGTCCGCCCTGGTCTGCGCGCTCGCCGCGCGGCTCATCCCCACCCTGCGCCGGGACGCCCAGGCCATCGGCGAGGCCGCGCGCCTGCGGGGGGTCGACCTGTCGGGCGGGCGGCGCCTGGCCCGGGCGCGGCGGGCGGCCCCGCTCGCGCTCCCGCTGGTCGGGGCGTCGCTCGAGCGGGGCATGGACGTGGCCGAGGCCATGGCCGCCCGCGGCTACGGCTCGGGTCCCCGCACGCGTCTGCCCGAGCCCCGGCTGGCCGGGGCCGAGCGGGTCACGCTCGTCCTGGGGGCCCTCCTGGCCCTGGCCACGGTGTGGTCGCTGGTGAGCGGGGCCGGCGAGTTCGCCTTCTTCCCGGTGCTCGGCCCGGCCGGGGACCCGGCCGGGATCGCCCTCGCGGCCGTCGCCCTCGCGGCCCTCGGCGGCGCGGCGCTCGCCCTGCGCGCGCGGCCGGATGCGCGTTTTGCCCGCCCCTGACCCCGTGCTACGGTTCCCCGGCCGCCCGACGGGCGGCTGATCCTGTCTGTCCGCAAGACCGAAAGAGGCTCGTGCCCACGATCAACCAGATGGTCCGCAAGGGTCGCAAGCCCAAGGGGGCCAAGACCTCGACGCCCGCCCTCAAGGGGGCGCCGCAGAAGCGGGGCGTCTGCACCCGGGTGTACACGACCACCCCGAAGAAGCCGAACTCCGCGCTTCGCAAGGTGGCGCGTGTCCGGCTCACCAACCAGATGGAAGTGACCTGCTACATCCCGGGTGAGGGGCACAACCTCCAGGAGCACTCGGTGGTGCTGGTGCGCGGCGGGCGGGTGAAGGACCTTCCGGGAGTCCGGTACAAGGTCATCCGCGCCGCGCTCGACACCGCCGGGGTGGCCGACCGCAAGAAGGCGCGCTCGAAGTACGGCGCCAAGACCCCCAAGTAGCCGATGCCCCGTCGCGCAGTCATCACCCGCCGTCCGCTGGACCCCGATCCGGTGCACGACAACACGATCGTCACCCAGCTGATCAACAAGGTCCTCAGGGACGGCAAGAAGTCCGTCTCGGAGCGCACCGTCTACGACGCGCTGGAGCGCATCCGCGACCGCACGGGCCGCGACCCGGTCCAGGTCATGGAGGAGGCGATCCGCAACGTCACCCCGGTGCTCGAGGTGAAGTCCCGCCGCGTGGGCGGCGCGACCTACCAGGTGCCGATCGAGGTGCCCCCCCGGCGGGGCCGCACCCTGGCGATCCGGTGGATCGTGCGGTTCTCCCGCGAGCGGCGCGAGAAGCAGATGAGCGAGCGGCTCGCCAACGAGCTGCTCGACGCGCTGGGATCGCAGGGGGGCGCCTTCAAGCGCAAGGACGACCTCTACCGGATGGCACAGGCGAACAAGGCGTTCGCGCACTACCGCTGGTAGCCGGGCGGCCCGCCGGGCCGCGTCCGCCAAGCGGGACAGACGCATAGGTTGCGGGAGCGGGCGGCCCTGCCGCCCGCTCGCGCGTGACGAGACGGGCAGGTGACATCCGTGGCGCAGGCCAAGAAGATTCCGCTCGAGCGGACGCGCAACATCGGCATCATGGCGCACATCGATGCCGGGAAGACGACGACCACCGAGCGCATCCTCTACTACACCGGACGCACCCATCGCATGGGCGAGGTCCACGAGGGCGCCGCGACGATGGACTGGATGGCGCAGGAGCAGGAGCGCGGCATCACCATCACCAGCGCCGCCACCACGTGCGAGTGGCGCGACCACCGCATCAACATCATCGACACCCCCGGCCACGTCGACTTCACCGTCGAGGTCGAGCGGTCGCTGCGCGTGCTCGACGGCGCGGTCGCGGTGTTCGACTCGGTCGCCGGCGTCGAGCCCCAGAGCGAGACCGTCTGGCGGCAGGCCGACCGCTACCGCGTCCCCCGCATCGCCTACGTGAACAAGATGGACCGCATCGGCGCCGACTTCGCGCGGGCGGTCCAGACGATGATCGACCGGCTCGGCGCCACCGCGGTGCCGATCCAGCTGCCGATCGGCCAGGAGGCCGAGTTCGGCGGGATCATCGACCTCATCCGGATGAACGCGATCACCTACGGCGACGACCTGGGCACCAAGGTGGACGTCGTCGAGATCCCGGCGGACATGGCCGACGAGGCCACGCTCGCCCGCGAGGCCCTGATCGAGGCCGTGGCCGACCACGACGACGAGCTGGCCGAGGCCTACCTCGAGGGCGAGGACATCGCCCCCGAGCGCCTGATCGCCGCCATCCGCGCGGCGGTGCTCGACATCTCGATCACGCCGGTGCTCTGCGGGTCGTCGTTCAAGAACAAGGGCGTGCAGCCGCTGCTGGATGCGGTCGTCGACTTCCTGCCCTCGCCGCTGGACGTCCCGCCGGCGACCGGCGTCGACCCGGGCTCGGAGGAGGAGATCGTCCGCCCCTCCGACGCGTCGCAGCCGTTCGCGGCCCTCGCGTTCAAGGTCATGAGCGACCCCTACGTGGGCCGGCTCACCTACCTGCGGGTGTACTCGGGCCAGGTCAGCTCGGGCGCCGGGATCATCAACGCGACCAAGGGCGCCCGCAAGGAGCGCCTGGGCCGCCTGCTGATGATGCACGCCAACCACCGCGAGGACGTCGACGCCGCGAGCGCCGGCGACATCGTGGCCGCGGTGGGCCTCAAGACCACGACCACCGGCGACACGCTCTGCGACCCGGCCAACCCGGTCGTGCTGGAGCAGATGACGTTCCCCGAGCCGGTCATCGGCCTGGCCATCGAGCCCAAGACCAAGGCCGACCAGGAGAAGCTCTCGGTCGCCCTGCAGCGCCTGTCGGATGAGGACCCCACCTTCCGGGTGCGCACCGACGAGGAGACCGGTCAGACCGTCATCTCCGGCATGGGTGAGCTGCACCTGGAGATCATCGTCGACCGGCTCATGCGCGAGTTCGGGGTCGACGCCAACGTCGGCGCCCCGCAGGTGGCCTACCGCGAGACGGTCCGCAAGCGCGTGGACAAGGTCGAGGGCCGCTTCGTGCGCCAGACCGGTGGCCGCGGCCAGTACGGCCACGTCTACCTCGCGCTGGAGCCGAACGAGCCCGGGGCCGGGTTCCTGTTCGAGAACAAGATCGTCGGCGGCTCCGTGCCCAAGGAGTACATCCCGTCGGTCAGCGAGGGCGTGCGCGAGGCGCTCGAGGGCGGCATCATCGCCGGCTATCCGATGGTCGACGTCAAGGTGCAGCTCATCGACGGCTCCTACCACGACGTCGACTCCAACGAGGCGGCGTTCAAGATCGCCGGCTCCATGGCCGCCCGGGAGGGCGCCCGCCGGGCCAGCCCGGTGCTGCTCGAGCCGCTCATGGCCGTCGAGGTGGTGACCCCCAAGGAGTTCGTGGGCACGGTGGTGGGCGACCTGACCTCCCGCCGCGGCCGCATCGGCGGCATGGAGGAGCGGGGCCTGACCGGCGTCATCAAGGCCGAGGTGCCGCTCTCGGAGATGTTCGGCTACGCGACCTCGGTCCGATCGGCCACCCAGGGGCGCGCGACGTTCACCATGCAGTTCGCGCACTACTCCGAGGTGCCGCACTCGATCTCCGAGGAGATCCGCCAGAAGGTCGGCGCGGCCGCCTGATCCCCTGCGCCCCGGCGTCCCCCACGGGGCGCCGGGGCGTCAGCCCGGCGGGCCGCCGCTCCGGGTGAGCGACCGGCGGGTGCCCGGCTCCCCCTCGTCGTAGATCACGACGGTCCCGAGCATGAGGTCCTGCAGCGATGCGTTGCGCCGGCTGAACGCCGCGAGCAGCAGGCCGGGCATCACCAGCAGGCAGAAGACCGCCCGGGCGAGGGCCAGCCCCGGGCCCAGGCGCCCGCCGCCGCGCCGCATCACCCGCAGCCCCATGACCTGCTTGCCGATGGTGCGGCCGGCGGTGGACCAGCCGTAGGCCAGGTAGACGGTGGCCAGGGCGAGGCCCAGGGTGGTGCTGAGGTAGGGGCTCCCCGGGTCGGGCATCGTGAACTCGCCGTCGAACAGGAACCGCACCGCGCTCACGGCCATCAGGATGAGCCAGATGAGCGCGATGATCGTGAGGAAGTCGACCAGGTCGGCGAGCATGCGCGATGCGATCCCGGCGCGCAGGCCCTGGGCGTCCTTCAGCCGCGCCCGGCCGTTCACCGGTCGCCCTCCGGGTCGGTGGGCTCCGGCGCGTCCAGACGGCGTGGCGCCCGCCGGAGCAGCAGGCGGTCGACCACCCTCGCGACCAGGACATCGCCGCGCACCGCCTGCGACCGCGCGGCGCGGACCGCCTCGGTCCCGACGCCGGTCGTCGACTCGCGGATGATCGCCTGGATGTCGATCTCCTCGAGCACCTCGTTGGTGATCCCGCTGAGGTCCAGGCGGCCGACCAGGGCGTCCAGGTCCACGCGGCCGAGGATCGCGTTCAGGTCCACCCGGTCGAGCACGCGGTCGAGGTCCACCCGGTCCAGCAGGCGGTCCAGGTCGACCTCGTCGATGACCCGGTCGAGGTCGATCTGGTGCACGAGGGCCGTGAGGTCGACGTCGCGCAGCAGCACCCCGAGGTCGATCCCGGCGAGCACCCGCCCCACCGCGGTCTGCAGGGCCTCGCCGGCCCGGCGCTCGCGATCCCGCTGGACGGCGTCGACCCGCGTCTGCCACGCATCGGCGGACTCGCGGACCGCGTCGATGCGCTCCTGCACGAACGCCGGGCGCGGGGCGGCGCCGGCCAGGCGGCGCATGCGGTCCGCCGCCCGCCACCCGGCCCGGGCGACCGAGACCGCCGCGTCGGATCCGGCCTCGAGGCCGGCGGCGGCCAGGGTCCCGGCGGCGGCCAGCGCCCCGGGCCGCCGCCCGGGCGGGCTGAGGGCCCCCGCGAGGGCCCCGGCCACCAGCCCGGCCGCGCCGATCACCAGCGCCAGCGAATGGCCGAGGGCCTCGACCACGGCCGGGTCCCCGGGCGGCGGGCTGGCGTCGGGGTGGGCGGCGTGGGCCGGCAGATACCGCCCGTCGGCGGCCGGATCGGGCATGACCGGAGCCTAGACCGTGGGGAGCGGTGACCGGTCAGGCGATGCGGAAGACCGGGTGCCGGCCGGCCACGCGGCGCACCGCGTCCGGCCCCGCCCCCGGGGGGACGTCGAAGAAGCGCCGGGTGAGGCGGCCGAACCGGCCGAGGTACTCCACCAGCGCCTCCACCCGCTCCTCGCCCGCGACCTCCCGGGCGGTGAAGTGCCCCACCCGGCGGCCCCGCCGGAGCTCCCCCCGCCCTGCGGCCCGCAGGTTGCGCACCCAGCCGGTCACCCCCCGGGGGGCGACCAGGTAGCGCCGGCCGTCGTCGAGGGTCAGCAGGCAGACCGGGGTGGTGTGGACGCGCCCGGTCCGCCGGCCGGGCACGGCGAGGATCCAGGTGGCGGGCACCGGCACGCCCAGGCGCCCCACCGCGACCTCGAGCACGCCGTTCAACGCCCGGGCGGGGACCCCGGGGCCACGGGCGGGCGCGATCACCGGCCACCCCGCACGTCGCGCCGGCGATCGAGCACCTCCCGGGCCTGCGCCCAGCGCTCGATGTACGCCCCGTCGAGGGCGACCCCCGTGGCCAGGATCTCCCGCACGTCGTCCATGTCGTTCGGCCTCCAGGCGATGGGCTTGTGCACGATCACGTCATCCGGCGTGAGCGCCCCGTCCCGGGCCCGGCGCAGCGCCTCCTGCCGGAACGGCGTGCCGGCGATCAGGACGTCCACCCGGTCGTCCCCGCGCGCGAGGCGCGGCATCACGCCCGGATGATCGCACCGCGCTGGGCTGCCGCCTGGTGTCCGCCCGCATCGCGCCGCTGGCCGGCGCAGGCGGCGAGCCCACCCTCGGCGACCTCATCGCCCCGGGGGCCGCTCGAGGCCCCGCGCAGCCGCCGGCCTCCGGAGCCGGCGCGGCCCATCCCGGCTCCCGGCGCCCCCGGCACCGCGGCCGTCCTGGACGAGCTGCGCGGCGACCGCTGAGCCTGGCCATCGACCCCTCCGCGCTCGTGGGGCGGTATGTGACCGAGGACGAGAGCGACGCGGTGGATGCGCTCATGGGCGAGGACGGGACCTGGTGCGCGTCCGCCCTCTGCATCATGGAGGCCCGGGTGGCGATCTGCCGCACGCCGGGGACGCCCCGCGACCGCGCCGACCGGCGGCGGAGCGCATCCCCGCGCCGGCGGCGTTCCCGACCTTCGGCCTCCGCCAGGCCGCCGCGGCCCGGGCGCTCGGGATCGCCCTGGCCTGATCAGCCGGAGCGCAGGCCCTGCGCGAGGTACTCGGCGGGGTGCAGGGCACGCACGCCGGCGAGCTCGGCGATCTGCTGGCGGCATGAGGTGCCGGGGGCGACGACGGCCGCGCCCCCGGCCGCCGCGACGGCCGGCAGCAGCCGGTCGGCGGCGATGTCGCGCGAGAGCGCCGGGTGCAGGTACCCGAACGCCCCGGCCATGCCGCAGCAGCCCGCGCCCGAGGGGCGCACGGCGGCCCCGGCCGCGGTGAGCGCGGCGGCCGCGTCGTCCCCGGCGCCGAGCGCGCGGGCGTGGCAGTGGTCGTGCAGGAGCACCTCGCCGGTGATCGGGGCGCCGGCCGGCGGGCCGAGGCCGGCGACCAGGCGCTCGAAGGGCACGGCGGCGTCGGCCACCCACCGGGCCCGGGGGTCGCCCTCCAGCAGCGCCGGGCCGTCGTCGGTGAGCATCGACCAGCAGGAGGGCTCGAGCACCGCGATCGGGACGCCGGCCATCGCGAGCGGGGCGAGGCGGTCGAGGGTGCGAAGCAACGACCGGCGGGCCTGGCCCACCAGGCCCTGCGAGAGCGCCGGCCGCCCGCAGCAGCCGGGCACCACCACCTGCACCCGCGCGCCGGCGGCGGCGAGCACCCGCAGCGCCGCGTCGCCCACCTCGGGGTGCAGGAAGCGCGTGAAGGTGTCGGCCATCAACGCCACCGGGCGCCCCTCCCCGGGCCCCGCGGCGGCGGGCGGGCGCCAGCGGCCGACCGGGGCGGGCAGGGCGCGGCCGGCGCGCCGCGCCCCCAGCCGGGACCCGAGGCGGGCGACCGGGGGCGCCAGGGACCCGGCGGCGAGCAGCGCGTGGGTCGCCCCCAGGGCCCGGGCGCGCAGCGGCACGCCGCGCTCGCGGTGACGGTGGGCGAGGGCCTCCGCCTTGAGCCGGGCCATGTCGACCTGGGCGGGGCACTCCGCCGCGCACGCCTTGCAGGCCAGGCAGAGCTCGAGCGCCTCGTGCAGCCCGTCGCCGGCCAGCCCGCCCGGCATGCGTCCCTCGATCGCCGCGCGCAGCAGCACCGCCCGGCCCCGGGTGGCATGCCGCTCGTCGCCCAGGGCCTGGAAGCTCGGGCACATGGTCCCCGCCTGCCTGCGGCAGGCCCCGTTGCCGTTGCAGGCCTCGACCGCCCGCCCGAGGCCGCCCTCGCGCCCGAACGAGACGGCGGTGCGGTGGGCGCGCCGGGGGGGCGAGCCGGGCAGCCGCAGGCCCTCATCCAGCGGCTCGGGGTCGATGATGACCCCCGGGTTGAGGATCCCGTCGGGGTCGAGCGCCCGCTTGAGCGACCGGAAGGCCGCCATCGTGGGCGGTGCGTACATGCGCGGCAGGAGCTCCCCGCGCAGGCGCCCGTCGCCGTGCTCGCCCGAGAGCGATCCGCCGTGCGCGGCCACCAGGTCGGCGGTCGCCTCGGCCACCCGGCGCAGGCGCGCCACCTCGCCGGGGCGGCGCAGGTCCATGAGGGGGCGCACGTGCAGGCAGCCGACGCTCGCGTGGCCGTACCAGACCGCCCGCAGGCCCTCCTGGTCCAGGAGCCGGCGGAACTCGCGCGCGAAGGAGGCCAGCCGCTCGGGCGGCACCGCCGGGTCCTCGACGAAGGGGATGGGCCGCTCGTCGCCGGCCACCCCGAGCGCGCGCGCGATGCCCTGCCGGCGGACCGCCCAGACGGCGGCCTGCCCGGCGGGGTCGTCGACCACCCGGGCCCCCGGGATGGCCCGGCAGCGCGCGGCCGCCTCGGCCGCCTCGCCCTGGTGCTCGACGACCAGCATCGCCGCCGCCCGGCCGGCGAACCCGAGCAGGGCGGCCTCGGCCGGGGCGCGGTTGGCCGGGTCGAGCAGGTCGCGGTCCATGAGCTCGACCGCCGACGGGCCGGTCGCGAGCATCTCCGGGACCGCCTCGAGGGCCGCGTCCACCGACGGGTAGGCGACCAGGGCCAGGGCGCGCGCGGGGGGGAGCGCGACCAGGGCCACCTCGGCGGCCAGCGTCACCGCCAGCGTGCCCTCCGATCCGACCAGCAGGCGCGGCCAGTCGGGCGCCCCGCCGGCCAGGGCGTCCACGTTGTAGCCCGACACCCGCCGCCGCAGCGCCGGGAAGCCCCCGACCTCCCCGAGCGGGCGGAGCGCCGCGAGCGCCGGGGGGACCGGCCCGCCCCGGCGGAGCGTCGCCCGGGTCCCGTCGGCCAGGACCACGTCCAGCGCGAGCACGTGGTCGGCGGTGAGGCCGTGCACCACCGACCGCGCCCCGGCCGAGTTGTTGGCGATCATGCCCCCGAGGGTGGCCCGGTTGGCGGTGGCGACATCGGGACCGAACGTGAGCCCGTGCACGGCGGCCGCGGCGTTCAGGGCGTCCAGCACCAGGCCGGGGCCGACCCGGGCGGTGCGGGCGTCCGGGTCGACCGCGACCGCCGAGAGCGCGGAGCAGTCGACCACCAGCCCGCGCCCGAGCGCCTGGCCGGCGAGCGAGGTGCCGCCCGAGCGCATCGTGAGCGGCACGCCGGTGGCCCGGCAGGCGTCCACCGCCGCCTCGAGGTCCTCCGGCCCGGCGGCCCGCAGCACGGCCGCCGGCCGGCGCCGGTAGAGGCTCGCGTCGACCGCGTAGAGCTCGCGGGTGGCGTCGTCGGCGCGGAGCGCCCCGCGCGCCTGCCGGCGAAGGCGTCCGAGGAGGCCGGTAACGTCCACCCGGCGATCGTAGACCGCGGCGTCCCGACGGCCCCGCGTCCCGCTTGCGGGGCCGTGCCGCCGTGCTAGGATGCCCGGGCTCTACGGAGCGCCCGGCTTTGCACGCGCGGCCCACGGGCCGCGCGTTCTGTGCCGGGGACCGATCAGCCCCGATCGTCTCGATAGGCAGGCGCCGGCCCTCGCCGAGCCGGGAGCCGCGAGCGGCGCATGAGGAGCGTGTGATGGCGAAGCAGAAGTTCGACCGGTCGAAGCCCCACGTCAACGTCGGCACCATCGGCCACGTCGACCATGGCAAGACGACCCTGACGGCTGCCATCACCAAGACGCTCTCCGAGCGGGTCGGGGGCGGCACCGAGTTCATCGAGTTCGACAAGATCGACAAGGCGCCCGAGGAGCGCGAGCGCGGCATCACCATCGCGACCGCGCACGTCGAGTACGAGACCGAGAACCGGCACTACGCCCACGTCGACTGTCCGGGCCACGCCGACTACATCAAGAACATGATCACCGGCGCGGCGCAGATGGACGGCGCCATCCTGGTGGTGTCGGCGGCCGACGGCCCCATGCCGCAGACCCGTGAGCACATCCTGCTGGCCCGCCAGGTCGGCGTGCCGTACATCGTCGTCGCCCTGAACAAGGCCGACATGGTGGACGACCCCGAGCTGCTCGAGCTGGTCGAGCTCGAGGTGCGCGAGCTGCTCTCGGAGTATGAGTTCCCCGGCGACGACGTCCCGGTGGTCCAGGTCTCGGCGCTGAACGCCCTGAACGGCGACGCCGCCGCCCAGGACCAGATCATGCAGCTCATGGCCGCGGTCGACGAGTTCGTCCCGCTGCCCGAGCGCGACATCGACAAGCCGTTCCTGATGCCGGTCGAGGACGTGTTCACGATCACCGGCCGCGGCACCGTCGCCACCGGCCGCGTCGAGCGCGGCATCGTCAAGGTCGGCGAGCAGGTCGAGATCGTGGGCATGGCGCCCGAGATCGAGACCACCACGGTCACCGGCGTCGAGATGTTCCGCAAGCTGCTGGACGAGGGCCGGGCCGGCGACAACATCGGCTGCCTGCTCCGCGGCGTCAAGCGCGACGAGATCCAGCGCGGCCAGGTGCTCTCCCGGCCGAAGAGCATCACCCCGCACACCAAGTTCACCGCCAACGTCTACGTGCTCTCGAAGGACGAGGGCGGCCGCCACACGCCGTTCGTCAACGGCTACCGGCCGCAGTTCTACTTCCGCACCACGGACGTGACCGGCGTCATCACCCTCGCCGAGGGCTCCGAGATGATCATGCCGGGCGACAACGCGGTGCTCGAGGTCGAGCTGATCGTCCCGATCGCCATGGAGGACGGGCTCCGCTTCGCCATCCGCGAGGGCGGCCGCACCGTCGGCGCGGGCGTCGTCGAGAGCATCAAGGAGTAGGACCCAGGGTCACCGGCCCCGCCGTCCCGCGCACCAGGCGCGCGTGACGGCGGGGCTTCTCTTTCCCCGAAGGGGCGCTGACGACAGACGTGGCAATCCAGAACAAGATCCGCATCCGGCTCAAGGCGTACGACCACGAGCTGATCGACAAGAGCGCGGCCTCGATCGTCGAGACCGCGCAGCGCACCGGCGCCACCATCTCGGGGCCGGTGCCGCTGCCGACCGAGCGCAACATCTACTGCGTCATCCGGAGCCCCTTCAAGGACAAGGACTCCCGGGAGCACTTCGAGATCCGGACGCACAAGCGGCTCATCGACATCTACTCCCCCACGCCGAAGACGGTCGACTCGCTCATGCGCCTCGACCTGCCCGCCGGCGTCGACATCGAGATCAAGGTCTGACGATGGCGGCGATCATCGGCAGGAAGCTGGGCATGACCCAGATCTTCGCGGAGGACGGCGTGCGGGTGCCCCTGACGGTCATCGAGGCGGGCCCCTGCCCGGTGACCCAGGTCAAGACCGCCGAGCGCGACGGCTACGAGGCCGTGCAGCTCGGGTTCGGCGCGAGCAAGCCCAAGCACGTCAACCAGCCCGAGCGCGGCCACCTGAAGCGCTCCGGCGCCGGCCCGCTGCGCCACCTGCGCGAGTTCTCGCCCGAGGAGCTCGGCGTCGAGCTGGCCGAGGGCGACCTGGTGACCGTCGAGCACTTCGTGCCCGGCTCCTACGTCAAGGTCACCGGCACCAGCAAGGGCAAGGGCTACCAGGGCACCATCAAGCGCCACAACTTCAAGCGCGGCCCCAAGAGCCACGGCTCGCACAACATCCGCCAGCCCGGCTCGATCGGCGCCGCCGCCTACCCGGCGCGCGTCTTCAAGGGCATCAAGATGAGCGGCCACATGGGCGCCCGGCAGGTGACCCAGCGCGGCCTGCAGATCGTCGACCGCGACGTCGAGCGCAACCTGCTGCTCGTGCGCGGCGCCGTGCCCGGCGGGGTCAACGGCATCGTGATCGTGAGGCCCGACTGATGGCCGCCCACGTGCTCGGCGCCTCCGGCGCGCCCACCGGCGAGGCCGCCCTGGGCGTCCTCGAGGGCCAGGAGATCAAGCCGCACCTCATCCACGAGGCCGTGACCGCCGAGCTCGCCTGGCGGCGGGCCGGCACCCACTCGACCAAGACCCGCTCCGAGGTGCGCGGCGGCGGCAAGAAGCCGTGGCGCCAGAAGGGCACCGGCCGGGCCCGGCAGGGCTCCATCCGCGCGCCCCAGTGGGCCGGCGGCGGGGTGGTCTTCGGCCCCACGCCCCGCTCCCACGGCGGCAAGGTCAACCGCAAGGTCCTCCAGCAGGCGTTCCGCAGCGCGCTGCGCGCCCACGTCGAGCGCGGCTCGATGGCGGTCATGGAGCCCACCGGCTGGGACGCCCCCTCCACGAGCCGCGCCGCGGCCTACCTGGCCGCGGCCCCCGAGGCGCTGGCCGCGCGGCCGCTGCTGGTGGTGGTCTCGGAGGGCGCGGGGATCGAGGCGCTCTCCTTCCGCAACCTGCGCGACGTGGTCGTGCTCGAGGCCCGCGACGTCGAGACCGTCGATGTCATGTCGGGCCGGGCGCTGCTCGTCGAGCAGGCGGTCTGGGACCGCTGGAACGGCACCGCCCCCCCCGTCGAGGTCGTCGAGGTCCTTGAGGTCGTCGAGGTGAGCGAGGAGGACGCATCGTGAGCGCCCTGCGGGACGACATCCGGCGCTGCATCGTGACGCCGGTCATCTCCGAGAAGAGCTTCCAGCTCGTCGCGGCGCACAACCAGTACACCTTCCGGGTGCTCGAGCACGCCCACAAGACGATGATCCGCCAGGCCGTCGAGGAGCTCTTCGACGTCACGGTGACCGACGTCCGCACGGTGAGCGTCAAGAGCAAGCCCAAGCGGCGCGGGTACTCCCGCGGGGTCCGCCCGGGCTGGAAGAAGGCCATCGTCGAGCTCAAGCCCGGCGACAAGATCGACATCTTCGAGGGCGCGTAGGCCATGGGGATCCGCAAGTACAAGCCGACGTCGCCGGGCCGGCGCTTCGTGACCACCTCGGACTTCGAGGAGATCACCAAGACCACCCCGGAGAAGTCGCTGCTCGACAAGGTCAAGAAGACCGGCGGGCGCAACAACAACGGGCGCATCACCACGCGCCACGTCGGCGGCGGCCACAAGCGCCGCTACCGCATCATCGACTTCAAGCGGCGCAAGGACGGCATCCCGGCCCGGGTGGCGGCGATCGAGTACGACCCCAACCGGTCGGCCCGCATCGCGCTGCTGCACTACCGGGACGGCGAGAAGCGCTACATCCTCGCGCCGCTGCGGCTGCGGGTGGGCGACACGGTCATGAGCGGCCCCGGCGCGGACATCCGCCCCGGCAACGCCCTGGCCCTGCGCGACATCCCCACCGGTACGGTGGTGCACAACATCGAGCTGCAGATCGGGAGGGGCGGGCAGCTGTGCCGCTCCGCCGGCACCGGCGCGCAGCTCATGGCGAAGGACGGCGACTACGCCACCCTGCGCCTCCCCTCGACCGAGATGCGGATGGTCCACCTGGACTGCCGCGCCACGGTGGGGCAGATCGGCAACGTCATCCACGAGAACCTCGTGGGCGGCAAGGCCGGCCGCAGCCGGTGGAAGGGCGTCCGCCCGACGGTGCGCGGCTCGGCCATGAACCCGGTCGACCACCCCCACGGCGGCGGCGAGGGCAAGAGCAACTCCGGGCGCCACCCGGTCACCCCGTGGGGCAAGCCGACGCACGGCTACCGCACCCGGGACAAGAAGAAGGCAAGCGGAAACTACATCGTGCGCGGTCGCAAGCGCGGGAAGCACACGGAAGGCCGATGAGTCGCAGCCTCAAGAAGGGTCCCTTCGTGGACCCCAAGCTCCTGAAGCGCATCGAGGACATGAACGTCGCGAACGAGAAGCGGATGCTCCGCACCTGGTCGCGATCGTCCACGATCTTCCCCGAGATGGTCGGTCACACGATCGCGGTGCACGACGGGCGCAAGCACGTGCCCGTGTTCATCAGCGAGAGCATGGTCGGCCACAAGCTCGGTGAGTTCGCCCCCACCCGCACCTACCGCGGGCACGGGAACGACCGCACCACGAAGATGCGGTGACCGGGATGGCGGACGCAGGGACCACCACCACCGTGGAGGCCGCGCACGAGTCGCGCGCGACCGCCAAGTTCGTCCGGGTGTCGGCCCGCAAGGCCCGCCTGGTCGCCGACCTGATCCGCGGCCGGGGCGTGCCCGAGGCGCAGGCGATCCTCGCCTTCTCCACGCGCGACGCCGCCGTCCCGGTGCGCAAGGTGCTCGAGTCGGCCATGGCCAACGCGGACCACAACCACGGCATGAACGCCCGTGAGCTGGTGCTCACGACCGTGCTCATCGACGAGGGACCGACCATGCGCCGCTACCGGCCGCGGGCCCACGGCCGCGCGTCGCGGATCCGCAAGCGCACCTGTCACATCACGATCGGCCTTGCCCCGGCGCCCGCCGGGTCCGGGCGAGGGGGGCGTCGCTAGTGGGACAGAAGGTGCATCCCACCGGGTTCCGCATCGGGATCCTGCACGGGTGGAAGAGCAACTGGTTCACCGAGCGCGACTTCGCCGGCTACCTGGATGAGGACCGCGCGGTGCGCGACCACATCATCGGGAAGCTGTCGCACGCCGGGCTGTCGGACATCCAGCTGCGCAAGGACGCCAACAAGCTCACGGTGGACATCTTCACCGCGCGGCCGGGCATCGTGATCGGCAAGAGCGGCTCCGAGGTGGACGCGCTGCGCCGCGAGCTCAACAAGCTCACCGGCAAGCAGATCCAGATCAACATCAACGAGATCAAGCGCCCGGAGCTCGACGCCAAGCTGGTGGCCCAGTCCATCGCCGAGCAGCTCGAGAACCGCGTCAGCTTCCGCCGGGCGATGAAGCGCGCCCTCACCTCCGCCATGCGCTCCGGCGCCCAGGGCGTGAAGGTGCAGTGCGGCGGCCGCCTGGGCGGCGCGGAGATGTCGCGGTCGGAGCACTACTCCGACGGGCGCGTCCCGCTGCACACCCTGCGCGCCGACATCGACTACGGCTTCCACGAGGCCAAGACCACCTTCGGGCGCATCGGCGTGAAGGTCTGGATCAACAAGGGCGAGGTGCTGCCCGAGGGCGTGGTCGACTCGCGCGGCCGGGTCCAGGAGGAGCCCCAGCTCCCGCCGCGGCGCCCGCGGCGTGACCGCCGCGACGGCGGCGGCGGTGGCGGGGGCGGCGGCGGACGGGGCGGCGACCGGCGCGGTGGCGGCGGCCCGGGCGGGAGGAGCTAGCCCGTGCTCATGCCCAAGCGCGTCAAGCACCGCAAGCACCACCGCGGTCGCCGGGAGGGGCTGACCAAGGGTCACCCCACGGTGCAGTTCGGCGAGTTCGGCCTGAAGGCGCTCGAGCCGGCCTGGATCACCAACCGGCAGATCGAGGCGGCCCGCGTGGCCATCACCCGCCGGGTGCGCCGTACCGGGAAGGTCTGGATCAACGTCTTCCCGCACCTGCCGGTCACCAAGAAGCCGGCCGAGACCCGCATGGGCTCCGGCAAGGGCTCGCCGGAGGCGTGGGTGGCCGTGGTCAAGCCGGGCAAGGTCATGTTCGAGATCGCCGGCGTGCCTGAGCCGCTGGCGCGGGAGGCGATGCGGCTGGCGGCCAACAAGCTGCCGATCCGCTGCAAGTTCGTCGCCCGCGAGGAGATCTAGGGGAGCCACGGAATGCCCCAGGTGAAGGCCAAGGAGCTCCGGGAGCTCAACGACGACCAGCTTGCCCGCCGCCTCGACGAGGCGCGCGAGGCGCTGTTCAACCTGCGTTTCCAGCTGCCCTCCGGGGCGCTGGAGCGCACCAGCGAGCTGGCGATCCGCCGGCGGGAGATCGCGCGCATCCTGACGATCGCGCGGGAGCGCGAGCGCGCGAAGGAGCAGGCCGATGGCTGAGACCCCCCAGGCCTCCGTGGCCGGGCGCAAGACCCGCACCGGCGTCGTGGTGAGCGACGCCCGGGACAAGACGATCACCGTGCGGATCGACGTCGCGCGGCCCCACCCGATCTACGGCAAGACGGTCCGCCGCTCGTCCAAGCTGCACGCCCACGACGAGCAGAACCAGGCCGGCGTCGGGGATCTGGTGCGGGTGGTGGAGACCCGTCCGCTGTCGGCCCAGAAGCGCTGGCGGCTGGTCGAGGTCCTCGAGAAGGCCCGGTAGGGGAGGCAGGGGCGTGATCCAGAACGAGAGCCGCCTGCGGGTGGCCGACAACACCGGCGCGCGCGAGATCCTGTGCATCCGCGTCATGGGCGGCCACCGCCGGCGCTACGCCACGGTGGGCGACGTGATCGTCGGCACGGTCAAGCAGGCGACGCCGAACGGCGCGGTCAAGAAGGGCGACGTGGTCAAGGCCGTGGTCGTGCGCACCAAGAAGGCGCACGCCCGCGAGGACGGCACGTTCATCGCCTTCGACGAGAACGCCGCGGTCATCATCGACAACGCCCAGAACCCCCGGGGCACCCGCATCTTCGGCCCGGTGGCCCGCGAGCTGCGGGAGAAGCAGTTCATGAAGATCGTCTCCCTGGCCCCCGAGGTGCTCTAGCGATGCCGGCCCGCGTGAAGAAGGGCGACGAGGTCATGGTCGTCGCCGGCAAGGACAAGGGGAAGACGGGCAAGGTGCTCGAGGTGCGGCCCAAGGACGAGCGGGTCGTGGTCGAGGGCCTGAACATCGTCAAGCGCCACACCAAGCCGCGGCCGCCCAACGACCCCGGCGGCGTCATCGAGAAGCCCGCGCCCATCCACATCTCCAACGTGATGCCGCTCGACCCGGACGACAAGAAGCCGTGCCGGGTGCGCATCCAGGTCATCGACGGCAAGCGCGTGCGCGTGTCGGCGCGCAGCGGGAAGAAGCTGGACTGACATGAGCGACGAGACCGAGACCACGACCGCGCGGCCCCGCGCGCGGCTCAAGGACCGCTACGAGCAGGAGATCCGGCCGAAGCTGCAGGAGCAGTTCGGCTACGCCTCCTCCATGCAGCACCCCAAGATCACCAAGATCACGCTGAACATGGGCGTGGGCGAGGCCAAGCAGAACGCCAAGTCGCTCGACGAGGCGGCCGAGCAGCTCGGGCTCATCTCGGGCCAGAAGCCGGCCATCACCCGGGCCCGCAAGTCCATCGCGCAGTTCAAGCTGCGCGAGGGCATGGCGATCGGCTGCATGGTCACCCTGCGCGGGGCGCGGATGTGGGAGTTCTACGACCGGCTCACCACCATCGCGCTGCCGCGGATCCGCGACTTCCGGGGCATCAACCCCGACTCGTTCGACGGGCGCGGCAACTTCAACCTGGGCCTGCGCGAGCAGACGATCTTCCCGGAGATCGACTACGACAAGATCGACAAGGTCCGCGGGCTCAACGTGACCATCACCACCTCGGCCGAGACCGACGAGGAGGCCCGGGCGCTGCTGCGGCATCTCGGCATGCCGTTCCGGGCCGAGGGCTACAGCGCCGAGGAGCGCGCCGCGCGCCGGCGCCGCAAGCAGCGCAAGTACGGCAAGGGCCGCGGGGCCCGGCGCCGGTAGGCGAAGACCACCCAAGGACCAGCAGGAAGGAAGGGGACACCCACCCGTGGCGAAGACGTCGCTCCGCGTGAAGGCCAGCCGGCCGACCAAGTACCGCACCCAGACCTATCACCGGTGTCACCGGTGCGGACGGTCGCGCGCCTACTACCGGAAGTTCGGCCTCTGCCGCATCTGCCTGCGCCAGATGGCGCACCTGGGCCAGATCCCCGGCCTGACCAAGGCCAGTTGGTAGGAGCCCCACGATGCTGACCGACCCCATCGCCGACATGCTCACCCGGATCCGCAACGCGAACCTCGCGCTGCACGACCAGGTGGACATGCCCGGCAGCAAGCTCAAGGCCGAGGTGGCCCGGGTGCTGGAGCAGGAGGGCTACATCGCGGGCTTCGCGCTGGAGGAGGCCGACGCCTCGGGCCGGCGCAACCTCATGGTGCGCCTGCGCTACGACCGCGACCGGCGCCGCGTCATCTCGGGGATCCAGCGGGTCTCCAAGCCCGGCCGGCGCGTCTACGCCGACAAGGACACCCTGCCGCGGGTGCTCGGCGGCATGGGCATCGCCATCGTCTCGACCTCGCAGGGCGTCCTGACGGGCCAGGAGGCTCGTCGCCGCGGCGTCGGCGGCGAGGTCCTGTGCACCGTCTGGTAGGAGCTGAATCGAAGTGAGCCGCATCGGACGTGCGCCGATCACCGTCCCCGACGGGGTCGACGTCGACATCAAGGGCCAGCGGGTCTCCGTGAAGGGGCCCAAGGGCAACCTCGAGCACACCGTGGTCGAGCCCATCCGCGTGAGCCGGGAGGACGGCCAGCTCGTCGTCACCCGGCCGACCGACCGTGGGCCCCACCGGGCGCTGCACGGGCTCTCGCGCACCCTGGTGGCCAACATGGTCCAGGGCGTCACCGAGGGCTTCGAGAAGCGCCTGGACATCGTGGGCGTGGGGTACCGCGCCCAGATGAAGGGGCAGGCCATCGAGATCGCGGTGGGCTACTCCCACCCTGTTACCATCACGCCCCCCGACGGCATCAGCTTCGAGGTCCCGGCGCCCACCCAGATCGTGGTGCGCGGCATCGACAAGCAGCGCGTCGGGCAGGTGGCGGCCGAGATCCGCGCGGTGCGGCCGCCCGAGCCCTACAAGGGCAAGGGCATCCGGTACGCCGGCGAGGCGGTCCGGCGCAAGGTCGGCAAGCGGGCCTAGGCGCGCGCTTCTCTTCGAGGAACCAGGAACCATGGCCAAGATGACCCCCCGCGAGGCGCGCCTGCGCCGACACCGCCGCATCCGCGGCAAGGTGCACGGCACCGCGGCCCGCCCGCGCCTGTGCATCACGCGCTCCAACCTGCGCATCTACGCCCAGCTCATCGACGACGACCGCGGGCACACGGTGGCCGCGGCCGGCTCGCACGAGGCGGCCCTGAAGGGGCTGGCCAAGGGCGAGGCCGCCACCGCGGTCGGCAGGCTCATCGCCGAGCGCGGCAAGGCGGCCGGCGTGGGCGCGGTCGTCTTCGACCGCGGCGGCTACCTGTACCACGGGCGCGTGCGCGCGCTCGCCGAGGGGGCCCGCGAGGGCGGGCTCGAGTTCTAGGCACCGAAGCGCCGAAGCGAGGAGAGTCGTGGCCGAGGGTCGCAGGAGGGAGCGGGTCAGCCAGGAGGGCATGGAGCTCTCCGAGCGCGTCGTGCAGGTGAACCGGGTCGCCAAGGTGGTCAAGGGCGGCCGGCGGTTCTCCTTCTCCGCGCTCGTGGTGGTCGGCAACGAGGTCGACGCCGTCGGCGTGGGCCACGGCAAGGCCAACGAGGTGCCGCTGGCGATCCAGAAGGCCGTCGACGACGCCAAGAAGAACATGTTCCGGGTGCCCAAGTACGGCACGACCATCACCCACCAGGTGATCGGCCGCCACGGCGCCGGGCGCGTGCTGCTGAAGCCCGCCTCCCCGGGTACCGGCGTCATCGCCGGCGGTGGGGTGCGCGCGGTCCTCGAGCTCGCGGGCGTGCGCGACATCCTGTCCAAGTCGCTCGGCTCGACGAACCCGATCAACCTGGTCGCCGCGACCGTCGCCGGGCTCAAGGCCCTGCGGACCCCGGAGGAGATCGCCGACCTGCGCGGCAAGAGCGTCGCCCAGATGTTCGGCGGCTCGGACCCGGCGCGCGAGACCGCGACGGCCGAGGCCGCCGCAGGCGTGGGGGCGTGAGCGTGGCGGTCAAGGTCACCCAGGTCCGCTCGGAGATCGGCAGCACCCGCCGCCACCGCGGCACGCTGCGGGCCCTGGGGCTCGGGCGCATCGGCCGGAGCGCCGTGCACTCCGACTCGCCGTCGCTGCAGGGCCAGCTCCGCAAGGTCAGCTCGCTGGTGCGGGTGGAGGAGGTCACAGATGCCGGATGACGCCGTGCAGGCGGTGGACCCCGAGGAGGTCCGCCTCGAGTCGCTCGCCCCGCTCCCCGGGTCGCGCCGGCCGCGCAAGCGGATCGGGCGCGGCATCGGCTCCGGGACGGGCAAGACCTCGGGTCGCGGCCACAAGGGCGCCGGCGCGCGTTCGGGCCCCGGCCCCATCCGCGGCTACATCGGCGGCGCGATCCCCGTGCACATGCAGAAGGGCAAGCTGCGCGGCTCGAACCACAAGAAGTCGATGCCCATCGGCCCCTTCCGCACCCACACGGTGCCGGTGAACCTGAGCGAGCTCGCCCGGGTCTTCGAGCCCGGTGACGTGGTCGACATCGCGGCGCTCGAGGCGCGCGGGCTGGTCAAGAACAACGCCAACCGCGGCTGGCCGGTCAAGATCCTCGCCAAGGGCGAGATCGACCGGCCCCTGACCGTGCGGGCGCACGCGTTCTCGGCTGCGGCGAAGGCGAAGATCGAGGCCGCCGGCGGGACCGCCGAGATCGTCGGCGCCCCGCAGGGCGACGGCCAGGAGTAGCCGCCGGGCGCGCGGTCGCCCCCGGGCCGCCGGGGGTGCGCGCCCACACGGAGGCCACTAGGGTTCGCAGCCGATGCTCTCCGCCATGCTCAACGCGCTCCGCTCGCCGGAGCTGCGCAAGAAGCTCGCCTTCACGGCGTTCATCCTGCTGATCTACCGGTTCGGGGCGTACGTGCCCGTGCCCGGGGTCAACGCCGACCGCCTCGCCGAGGCGATCGACAGCCGCGGCACCACGAACATCCTGAACTTCCTCAACCTGTTCGCGGGCGGCGCGCTCACGCGCTTCGCGGTCTTCGCGCTCGGGATCATGCCGTACATCACGGCGAGCATCATCCTGCAGCTGATGACCGTGGTCATCCCCTCCCTGGAGAAGCTCCAGAAGGAGGGCGAGTCCGGCTACGCGAAGATCACCCAGTACACGCGCTACCTCACGGTGGCGCTGGCCGCGCTGCAGTCGCTGGCCTACGTCCTGTACTTCCGCTCGCAGGACGCGCTGCCCGACCTCTCCGCCGGCCGGCTGTACCTGATCGTGATCTCGCTCACCGCGGGCACCACCCTGGTGATGTGGCTCGGCGAGCTGATCACCCAGCGGGGCATCGGCAACGGCATGTCGCTGCTGATCTTCGTCTCGATCGTGGCCAGCCTGCCGAGCGCGCTGGAGGGCTGGATCAGCCTGCCCCCGGTCACCGCGGTGATCATCGGCCTCATCGCCGCCCTGGTCGTCGTGGGCGTGGTGTTCGTCAACGAGGGCCAGCGCCGCATCCCGATCCAGTACGCCAAACGGGTGGTCGGCCGGCGCATGACCTCGGGCGGCACCACCTACATGCCGCTGCGCGTGAACATGGCCGGGGTGATCCCGGTGATCTTCGCCTCCTCGGTGGTCATCCTGCCGCCGACCCTGGCCGAGCTCGCCCCGGGATCGTTCTTCCAGTCGGTGAGCGACTTCCTGGCCCCGGGGTCGTGGTACTACATCATCTTCGAGGGCCTGCTCATCGTCCTGTTCACCTACTTCTACACCGCGGTGCAGTTCAACCCGGTGGACCAGGCCGAGAACCTGAAGAAGTACGGCGGGTTCATCCCCGGGGTGCGCCCCGGCCGCCCGACGGCGGTGTACCTGGACCGGGTGATCACCCGGCTGACCCTGCCCGGCGCCATCTACCTGGCGCTGATCGCGGAGATGCCCAACATCGTGTTCCGCTACCTGCCCGAGTCCAACGTGTTCTTCGGGCTGTTCGGCGGGACCTCCATCCTGATCGTCGTGGGCGTGGCCCTCGACACCATGCGCCAGACGGAGGCACAGCTCATGATGCGCTCGTACGAAGGGTTCCTCCGATAGCCCGGCTGGTCCTCCTGGGCCCCCCCGGCGCGGGGAAGGGCACCCAGGCCGAGCGCATGAAGGACGAGATGCACCTGACCCACCTGGCGACCGGCGACCTGCTGCGGGCCGCCGTGGCCGCCGGCACCCCGCTCGGCCTGGAGGCCCGGCGGTTCATGGACGCCGGCGAGCTCGTGCCCGACGAGGTGGTCATCGGGATGATCCGCGAGCGGCTGGACGCCGGGGCGGAGGACTTCCTGCTCGACGGCTTCCCCCGCACGATCGCGCAGGCCGAGGCGCTCGACGACATGCTGAGCGACCTCGGGGCGCCGCTCGACGCGGTGCTGCTGCTCAGCGTGTCGCGGGCCGAGCTCGTGCGCCGCCTGGCCGGCCGGTGGCTCTGCCGCACGTGCGGGCGCTCCTGGCACGAGGTGTCCAACCCGCACCGGCGTGATGAGGACTGCCTGGAGACCGGGAAGGACTGCGACCTGTATCAGCGGGATGACGACCGGGCCGAGACGGTGGCCAACCGCCTCGACGTCTACGACGCCCAGACCGCCCCCCTGGTGGGCTACTACCGCGAGCGCGGGCTCCTCCGGGAGCTCGACGGCGAGCGCTCGCTGGAGGACGTCTATGCGCAGATCGAAGCGACCGTCGCGCCGGGGCGGTAGGGGCCGGGCGCCCGCCCCCCCGGTGGTTCCGGTCCCCAAGACCCCGGGCGAGGTCGACGCGATGGCCGCGAGCGGCGCGGTCCTGGCCGCCTGCCTGGACATGCTCTGCGCGGCGGTCCGGCCCGGCGTGACCACGATCGAGCTCGACCGCCTGGCCGAGGAGCACATCCGCGCCCACGGCGGCGTCCCCGCCTTTAAGGGCTACCGGGGCTTCCCGGGCTCCATCTGCCCGTCGGTCAACTCCGAGGTGGTGCACGCCATCCCGGGCCCCTACGCCCTGCGCGAGGGCGACCTGGTCTCGATCGACGCCGGGGTGGTGCTCGACGGGTGGGTGAGCGACTCGGCCCGCACGGTGGCCGTGGGGGAGGTCGCCGACGTCGCCCGGCGGCTCCTGGAGGCCACCGAGCGTGCGCTGGAGCGCGGCATCGCGGCGGCGCTCGTCGGCCACCACGTGGGCGACATCGGCCACGCGGTGCAGGCCGAGGTCGAGGGCGCCGGCTTCAGCGTGGTGCGCAGCCTGGTCGGCCACGGGGTCGGGCGGACCATGCACGAGGAGCCCCAGGTGCCCAACTTCGGGCTGCCCGGGACCGGCGCCGAGCTGGTCGAGGGCATCGTGATCGCGATCGAGCCGATGGTGAACGCGGGCGACCACGAGGTCGTCATGGGCCCCGACGGCTGGACCATCTCGAGCCGCGACGGGAGCCTGTCGGCGCACTTCGAGCACACGGTCGCGGTGACCGCCGCGGGCCCCCGCATCCTCACGATGGGGGCGCCGGTCCCGGCCTGACTCTGCTACCGTCCGCCGTCCGACGCGGAGCAATCCGCGCCGACCTGCGTGTCCGTGACGGCCCGGGCGCCCCAAGCGCCGGGGCCGCGGTCAGATCGGACCGCGTCACGAACCGCAGCGATCCAGGAGGCACCGTCCGTGAAGGTCCGTCCGTCGGTCAAGCCGATGTGCGAGAAGTGCCGCGTCATCAAGCGGCACGGCAAGATCCTCGTGATCTGCCCCAATCCGCGTCACAAGCAGACCCAGGGGTAGCCGCAAGTGGCCCGAATCGCAGGCGTCAACATCCCGCGCGAGAAGCGCGTCGAGATCGGCCTCACCTACATCTACGGGGTGGGCCGGTCGACCGCGAACAAGGTGCTGGAGCAGGTCGGCATCAGCCCCGACACCTACGTGCGGGACCTGACCGAGCAGGAGGTCACGCGCCTCAGGGACGTGATCGAGAAGGACCTCATCGTCGAGGGCGACCTCCGGCGTGAGCGGGCCAACAACATCAAGCGGTTGATGGACATCGCCTGCTACCGCGGGCTGCGCCACCGCCGCGGGCTCCCGGCCCGGGGCCAGCGCACCAAGACCAACGCGCGGACCCGCAAGGGCCCCAAGAAGACGGTCGGCAAGCAGCGCAAGAAGTAGCCGGCCGGGGACGGGCCCCGGCGGGAAATCCGAGCACTGGCGAGGGATCAGGGACTTGGCGAGACAGAAGGCCACCAGAGGCCGCACCCGGCGCAAGGCGCGCAAGAACATCGCGGTGGGCCACGCGCACATCAAGACGTCGTTCAACAACACGATCGTCACCCTCACGGACCGTGGGGGGAACGTGATCGCGTGGGAGACCGCGGGGTCGGCCGGGTTCAAGGGCTCGCGCAAGAGCACCCCGTTCGCCGCGCAGGTCACCGCCGACGCCGCCGCCCGCAAGGGCATGGAGCACGGCCTGCAGAAGGTCGACGTGTTCGTCAAGGGCCCGGGCTCCGGCCGGGAGACCGCCATCCGTTCGCTCCAGGCCGCCGGCCTGGAGGTGATGTCGGTCACCGACGTGACCCCCGTCCCCCACAACGGCTGCCGCCCCCGCAAGCGGCGCCGGGTCTGATCGGAGCGAGGGGACATGGCCCGCGACCGTGATCCGCAGTGCAAGCAGTGCCGCCGGGAGGGCGAGAAGCTCTTCCTGAAGGGCGAGCGCTGCCTGACCGACAAGTGTGCGGTGGAGCGCCGCAACTACCCGCCCGGCCAGAACGGGCGCGGGCGCATCCGCCAGAGCGAGTACCTCATCCAGCTGCGCGAGAAGCAGCGCGCGCGCCGGTACTACGGGGTCCTGGAGAAGCAGTTCCGCCGCTACTACGACAAGGCGAGCCGCCAGTCGGGGATCACCGGCGAGAACCTGCTGCGCCTGCTCGAGCTCCGGCTCGACAACGTGGTGACGCGGCTCGGCTTCGCCGCCTCGCGCCGGCAGGCCCGCCAGCTCATCCGCCACGGCCACTTCATGGTGAACGGCCGGCGGGTGGACATCCCGAGCTACGGCTGCCGGCCCAACGACGTCATCACGCTGAAGTCCGAGTCGCCCGCCGAGGGCATCGTCCGGGCGGCCACCGACATGGTCGCGTCGGTCGCGCCCTGGCTGCAGGCCGACTACGACGCGCTCTCGGGCAAGGTCCTGAAGGCGCCCGACCGGACCGAGATCGACACCCCGGTGCGCGAGCAGCTCATCGTGGAGCTCTACTCCAAGTAAGGCAGGTCCCGGGCCGCCACCGCGATGGCCGGTGCCCCCTGACGCGGGGGGCCCCGGCCGATGCCGGCGCCCCGATCCGCGTTCACCCGTGATCCGGCCACCTCGCCGGAGAAGGAACAGGCATCGTGCTCGACATCCAGACGCCCCGCATGACCTACGAGCCCGTCTCGGAGACGCTCGGCCTCTTCGAGGTGGAGCCGCTCGACCGCGGGTTCGGCCACACCTTCGGCAACTCCCTGCGCCGCGTGCTGCTCTCGTCCCTCGAGGGCGCCGCCGTCACCTCGGTGAAGATCGACGGCGTCCAGCACGAGTTCACGACGGTGCCGGGGGTCCGCGAGGACGTGACCGACATCATCCTGAACCTCCGCGGCCTGGTCGCCCGCCTGCACGGCGAGGCCGGCGAGGTCGAGGTGGAGCTCTCGCGGGTCGGGCCCGGCCAGGTCACCGCGGCCGACATCTCCTGCCCGGCCGACCTCGAGATCCTGAACCCGGAGCTCGAGATCGCCAACCTGCAGGCCGACGCGCGCCTGGACATGGTGCTCACCATCGCCCGCGGCCGCGGCTACGTGCAGGCCGAGGGCAACAAGGGCCCGGGCACGACCATCGGGGTCATCCCGGTCGACTCGAACTTCTCCCCGGTGCGCCGGGTGCGCTACGACGTGAGCGCCGCCCGCGTGGGCCAGCGGACCGACTACGACAAGCTCGCGCTGGAGATCGAGACCGACGGATCGGTCGACCCGCGCTCGGCGGTGTCGGAGGCGGCGGCCCTGCTGATCGAGCGCCTCTCGATCTTCGCCGACCCCAAGGACATCCGCCTGCTCGGCGAGGAGGAGCCGGAGCCGGCCCCCCCGGGCGGCGAGATGGCCAACATCCTCATCGAGGAGCTCGAGCTCGGCGTGCGCTCCTACAACTGCCTCAAGCGCGTCGGGGTCGAGACCATCGGCGACCTCATCTCCAAGACCGAGGCGGAGCTCTCCGCGATCCCGAACTTCGGGAAGAAGAGCATCGAGGAGGTCAAGGAGAACCTGGCCCGCCACGGCCTCGGCCTGCGCCAGGACGACTGACCGCCCGGTCCCGGGCCACCCGACCGAACCCCCCAGGAGGCACCCGTGCGTCACCGCCGGCAAGGACCCAAGCTCGGCCGCGACAGCGCCCACCGGCAGGCGCTGGCCGCCAACCTCGCCACCGCCCTGCTGACGCACGGGCGCATCCAGACCACCGAGGCCAAGGCGAAGGTCGCCCGGCAGGTGGCCGAGAAGGCGATCACCCTGGGCAAGCAGAACACCCTGCACGCCCGCCGGCAGGCCATCGCGCTGCTGCGCAACAAGCCGGTCACCTACCGGCTGTTCAACGAGATCGCCCCGGTCTTCAAGGACGTGCCCGGCGGCTACACCCGGGTGCTGAAGATCGGCCCGCGGCCGGGCGACGCCGCCCCGATGGTGCTGCTCGAGCTCTCGCGCGAGGTCCCGGTCGCCGCAGGGCGCTCGTGACGCGCCGCGCGCTCGCCGGCGTGGCCGTGGCGCTCGCCGCCACGGGGCCGGCCCTCGCGACCCAGCCGGCGACCCAGACCGAGATCGACGGCATCGTGAACGGCATCAACCAGTTCACCACCGCCCAGGGCTACACGTTCAGCGGCTACCAGGTGAACACCATCCGGGTCTCCTCGGTCGACCCGACCTACGCCGCGGCGAACCTGACGCCGAACGCGCGCTACCGCGGCCCGGTCCCCGTGCCCCAGATGCTCCTGACCGGCTCGGGCTCCACCTGGCGGGTCATCGACCAGGGCCAGAACTTCTGCGACGGCATCGGACCGGTCGCGGTGGTCAAGGACCTGTTCAACCAGTCGTGCGGTGGAGGCAACACCCCGACCGGGGGCAAGGCGGTCCTCGCGACCGCCACCCAGGGCGTCACCCGGGTGCAGCTGGTCGCGCAGCGCGGCACCGGGAACACCGCCACCGTGTACCTGGACCTCCAGCGGCGGTTCTCCGGGGGCTTCCAGCGGGTGACCGAGCGGCGCCTCGGCCGGGCCGGCGGCTTCACCTGGCAGACCGTCACCGGGCCCCAGGGCGGCACGCTCTTCCTGAACACGACGCTCGGCTACACCTCGGCCCAGGTGCTCCGCAACGCCACGAGCTACTACCAGTTCTTCCCGTTCCGGGTGGGGCTGGGCTTCACCCCGCTCTAGCTCGCCCGTCCCCGGGGCCTGAGCCGACCCTCCGCCTCCTGATCAGAATTGATCACGCGGCGGCGGGGTCGCGTGGGCTGGAATGCCCAGCGTGGGCCGGGCGCCGCAGCAGTCGGCACGATCTCCGGAGGGGCGCCCGTCTGCGGCGACCCTCCCGCCCGCCCGGGCGCCGCACCCGGGCCGCCCCCCGGGCAGGAGATCGCGCGCGGCGGCCGTCCGGCCCTCACCCCCCGATCGCCGCGCCTCGGCCCGGGCCCCGGATCGGGCCGTGAGGATCCGTAGTTGACCACATCCGTCATCCGGGCCGACGCGGATGCACCGTGCCCGGCGCGCGCCCGAAGGTCGTCACCATGACCGCGGTGCGCGCCAAGAACGGGCTGGCGACGTTCACGTCGGGCCAGCCCCTGGTCATGTGCGACACCCACCTGCGGGTCGTGGGCTGGAACGCGGCGGCCGAGCGGCTGACCGGGATCCCCTCCGCGGATGCCGTCGGCCGCGGCTGCTGGGAGGTGGTCGACGCGGTCGACCGCTCCGGGCTCGCGGTCTGCGGCCCGGACTGCCTGCACGGGCGGCTGGCGCGGGCGGGCTGCCCGGTCGCCGGGCGCGAGGCCCTCGTGCCGACCCCCTGCGGCCGGCGGAGCGTGCTGCTGTCCACGATCACGCTGAGGTCCGGCACGCGCCAGGTGATCCTGCACCTGCTCCAGCCCGCCCCCGGGCCCGAGCCCGCCCGTGCGGCGCGCGCGGGCGGGGCCGCATCCGCCGGGGCGGCCCGGCTGACCGCGCGACAGCAGCAGGTGCTGGCGCTCCTGGCCGAGGGGCGCCAGGCCAGGGCGATCGGGCGGCGGCTCGGCATCAAGGAGGCGACCGTGCGCAACCACATCCACGCGATCCTGGCCCAGCTCGGCTGTCACTCCCAGCTTGCGGCGATCGCCCGGGCGCGCCGGGAGGGCCTCGTCTGAGTCCGGCCGCCGGCCGGGGCCGTGCGGGCGCTCAGCCCCCCCGCGGCCGCTGGGCCAGCGCGGCGTCGCGCAGGGCGGGGTCCAGCACCGCGTCGGTGGCCGCCAGGTCGTCGGTGAACAGGCGCGCGGCGGGGTCCGGGCGGTCGACCCGGGAGGCGAGCAGGCCGTCCATGCCGGTGCCGCGGCCCCGGCGCCAGGCGTCGAAGCGCGCCTCCAGCGCGGCCACCGAGGGCACGGGCCGCTCGGAGGCGACCAGCACGATGTTCCGCACCGAGTCACTGCGGCCGGCGGGCAACAGGAACGTGGTCACGTGCGGGAAGCGGCTGGCGAACGTCCGGTGCACGGCCTTCTGCAGCCGCGACCCCGGACCCGTCGCCGCCCCGTGGAGGTTCACCGCCACCGCCCCGCCGGGAGCCAGGTGGCGCCTGAGCAGCGTGGCGTACTCCTGGGTGAACAGGTGGAACGGGATGCCCTCGCTGGTGTAGGCGTCCAGCAGGATCACGTCGTAGCGGCGCTCGGGATGGCGCCGCAGCCACCGGCGGCCGTCGTCGGTGTGCACCTCCAGGCCCCGGATGTCGCGCAGGCCGAACCAGCGCTCGGCGGCGTCGACCACGGTGGGGTCGATCTCCACCGCCTCCTGCCGCACCCCGGGGCGGATGCCGGCGATCGCGCGGGGGATGGTGGCGCCGCCCAGGCCGATGTGGAGCACCGCGTCGCGCCGTTCGGCCTGGGCGAGGCCGGCCTGCATCGCGATCGAGTACTCGAACTGGTGCTCCTGGGGGCGCCCGGGCACCCAGGCGCTCTGCCACATCTGCCCGAACACCAGCACGCGCATGTCGCCCTGCCGGATCACGCTCACCCGGTGATAGGGCCCCTCGACGTCGGACAGGACATCGGCGCCGCGCACGGGGGCGGAGTCCCGGGAGAGGGCGGCGCCCGAGGGCAGGAGCACCAGCGCGCTCACCCCGAGGGTGGTCGCCGCCGCGCCGGCCGCGGCGCCGACCCGGCCGGCGACCGCGAGGAGCGCGGCCGAGGAGAGCGCGAGCCCCAGGGCGAGCAGCAGGAACGTGCGCGTGACCCCGATCCCCTGGATGAGCCAGAAGGATGCGGCGAACGACCCGGCGATCGACCCCACGGTCGACAGCGCGAGCACGTCGCCGCTCGCCCGGCCGGTGCGCCGGGTGTCGGCCTCGCGCAGGCGCACCGCGATGGGCCCGGCGGTGGCCAGCAGCACCGAGGGCGGCAGGAACAGCATCAGGGTGGCGAGCGCCGCCCCCCAGCCGGGGTGGTCGGTGACCGACTCGGCCGCGGCCCCGAGCGGCCCGTCCACGACGGGGACCAGCGCCACCAGCACGGCGCCGCCGAACGCGGTCAGGGCGAACGTCTCGGTGCGGGGCCAGCGGTCGGCCAGCCGGCCACCGAGCCAGTAGCCGGCGGCCAGCGCGGCCATCACCACGCCGAGCAGCGCCCCCCACACCTGGATCCCCGAGCCGAAGCGCGGGGCCAGCACGCGGCTGGCGGCAAGCTCCATCGCGAGGGTCGAGGCGCCGCAGACCACCACCGCGACCCCCACCACGGCCATGCGCGCCCCCGCGCCCCGCGATCCGCTCATCGGCTCCCCTCGGTCGCGGGCGATGATAGGCGGCTCCTAGCATCCGGTGGATGGGACGGGTGCTGCGGCTGGATCTCGAGTACGACGGGGCCGCCTTCGCCGGGTGGGCGGCGCAGCCCGGCCGGCGCACGGTCGAGGGGGTGCTGCACGCGGCGCTGGTGACGCTCCTGGGCGACGCTGCGATCAGCGTGGCGGGTCGCACCGACGCCGGCGTGCACGCCACCGGGCAGGTGGCGAGCGTGGTGACCGGGAGCGACATGCCGGCGCCGCGCCTGCTGCGCGGCCTCGCCGGCATCCTGCCCCCGGACCTCGCCGCGCGGGCGGTCGGCGAGGCCCCCGAGGGGTTCGACGCCCGCCGCGACGCGGTCACCCGCCGCTACGCCTTCCGGGTGCTCCAGGGGCCGCCGGCGCCCCTGCGCCGCCGCCGGGTGCTGCACCATCACGGGCGGCCCCTGGAGGTCGAGGCCATGCGCGATGCGGCCGCCCGCTGTATCGGGCAGCACGACTTCCGGGCGTTCACCCCCACCGAGACCCAGCACGTCTTCTTCCGCCGCACGCTGGTCGACTGCGACTGGCAGGCCCACGGCGACGAGGTGGTGCTGGTGGTGGAGGGGGACGCCTTCCTGCGGCACATGGTGCGGGTGCTCGCCGGCACGATGCTGCTGGTGGGCCGCGGCCGGCGCGGCCCGGAGTGGCTCGACGACCTGCTCGCGGGGGCGCCACGCGCCGCGGCCGGGCCGACGGCGCCCGCCCACCCGCTCACCCTGACCGGGGTCCGCTACGCGGGGGTCGCCATGGACGACCCGGCGCTCGATGCCGCCCTCGTCGGCGGGCGCCGGCCCGCGCGGGTCGAGGTGGTGCCCCACGACCCGCGGTGGGCCGACGTCTTCCGCGTCCATGCCGCCCGGGTCTCGGCCGCCCTCGGACCGCACCTGGTGGCCGCGGAGCACATCGGGTCGACGGCGGTCCCCGGGCTGGCGGCCAAGCCGGTCGTCGACCTGCTGGCCGTGGTCGAGGCGGTCGACGGGCCTTGCGACGACCTGGTGTGGCGCATGGAGGCCGCCGGCTACACGCTGCGCGTCCGCGAGCCCGGCCATCTGGCCTTCCGGGGCGCGGGCGGGGAGGCGAACGTGCACCTGTGGCCGGCCGGGGCACCGGAGATCCCGCGGTACCTGGCCCTGCGCGAGGCGCTCCGTGCCTCGGCCGCCGACCGCGACCGCTACGCCGCGGTCAAGCGGGTGCTGGCCGGGCGGGTGTGGGCCGACACCAACCACTACGCGGCGGCCAAGGGACCGGTCATCGCGTCCATCCTGCGCCGGGCCGGCGTCTGACACATCGCACGGGGACGGCGGGTGCCGGGTCTATGATCCGGCCGAGTGCTCCACATCCTGCTGACCAACGACGACGGGGTGGCCTCGCCCGGCCTCATGGCCCTCCGTCAGGCGCTCGCCCCCCTCGGCCGGGTCAGCGTCGTGGCGCCCGACCGCAACCGGAGCGCGATCGCCCGCGGCATCACCATCCACTCCTCGCTCACCGTCGAGGAGGTCGAGATGGCCGACGGCTCGCCGGCCATCGCCACCGACGGCACCCCGGTCGACTGCGTGCGCCTCGCGACGCTCGGGATCGTCGGCGAGGTGCCCGACGTCATCGTGAGCGGCGCCAACCTCGGCCTCAACCTGGGCGACGACGTCACCTACTCGGGGACGGTGGCCGCGGCGCTCGAGGGGGTGCTGCTCGGCCGGCCGGCGATCGCCGTCTCCCAGGACGCGCTCGGCGGCGGGGGAGGGCCGGCGATGGAGTATGACTTCCGCGCGGTGGCCGGCTTCGTCGCCCGCCTGGTGCCGCTCCTGGTGCAGGAGCGCTTCCCGCGCCACGTGCTGATGAACGTGAACGCCCCGGGCATCCCGGCCGAGCGGGTGGCCGGTGCGCGGGTGACCCGTCTCGGGCGGCGGATCTACCACGACAAGCTGGAGCTCGAGCACCAGGAGGGGGCCCGCCGCCGCTACCGGATCTACGGCGACGGGCACACCCACCCCGGCGAGGCGGGCACCGACCTGGTGGCGGTCGACGAGGGGGTCATCTCGCTGACCCCGCTCCACTTCGACCTGACCGACCTCGACGGCATGAGCGCGGTGGAGCGCTGGGAGGTCGGGAGCCTGCTCCTGCCCGAGGCCGCCCCGCTCGGCTGATGGGCGGGGCGGACCCCTCCGGGGACCGGGCGGGCGCCGACCCCGCCGCGCGCGCCGACGAGCTCCGCGGGCGCATCCGGGAGGCCGCCCACCGCTACTACGTGCTGGACGACCCGACGGTCGACGACGCGGTGTACGACGCGTGGGTGCGGGAGCTCGAGGCGATCGAGGCCGCCCGCCCGGACCTGGTCACGGCCGACTCGCCCACCCGGCGGGTCGGCGCCGCGGTCGGCGAGCGCTTCGCCCCCCACGACCACCGCCAGCCCATGCTCAGCCTGGCCAACGCCCGCGGCCCCGAGGAGCTGGTGGCCTGGGAGCGGCGGCTGCGGGCCGTGCTCGAGCAGGAGCGGATGGCCGACGTGCCGGTGCGCTTCGTGGTCGAGCCGAAGATCGACGGCCTCGCGGTGTCGCTGACCTACGCCGACGGCGTGCTGGTGACCGGGGCCACCCGCGGCGACGGCGTCCGCGGCGAGGACGTCACCGCCAACCTGCGCACGATCGGGGCCATCCCGCTGGCCCTGCGCCCCGGCGGCGGCCCGGTCCCGCGGCTGGTCGAGGTGCGGGGCGAGGTCTACCTGCCCATCGCGGCGTTCGCCGAGTTCAACGCGGCGCGGGCCGCGGCCGGCCTGCCGACCTTCGCGAACCCCCGCAACGCCGCCGCCGGCTCCCTGCGGCAGCTCGATCCCCGGCTCACGGCCGAGCGCCCCCTGAGCGTGTGGATCTACTCGGTGGGGTACGCCGAGGGCCTCGAGCTCACGCGGCAGGCGGAGACGCTCGAGTGGCTGCGCGCCGCGGGCTTCCGCGTGAACCCCGAGACGGTGGTCGTCGACGACATCGCGGCCGCGCAGGCCGCGTGTGAGGCGTGGGAGGCCCGGCGCGGGGCGATCGACTACGACATCGACGGCGCCGTGGTCAAGGTCGACGACCTCGAGCAGCAGCGCCGGCTCGGGGCGGTCGGCCGCGCGCCGCGGTGGGCCATCGCCTACAAGTTCGCCCCGACCACGGCCACGACCATCCTGCGCGAGATCCGGGTGAACGTGGGCCGCACCGGCGCGCTGGTGCCCTTCGCGGTGATGGACCCGGTGCAGGTGGGCGGCGTCACCGTGCGCCAGGCCACCCTCCACAACCAGGACGACATCGCCCGCAAGGACCTGCGGGTGGGCGACACCGTGGTCGTGCAGCGCGCCGGCGACGTGATCCCGCAGGTGGTGGCGCCGCTGGTGCAGCGCCGGACCGGGACCGAGACGCCGTTCGCCATGCCCGGCCGCTGCCCGGCCTGCGGGACCCCGGCCGTGCGCCCCGAGGACGAGGTCATCTGGCGCTGCCCGAACCGGTCCTGCCCCGCCCAGCTCGTGCAGAGCATCATCCACTTCGCCTCCCGCGGGGCGATGGACATCGAGGGCCTGGGGGAGAAGACCGCGACCAAGCTCTTCGAGGCCGGGCTGGTGCGCGACGTGGCCGACGTCTACGACCTGGACGAGGCCGCGGTGGCCGCGCTCGAGGGCTTCAAGGACCTCTCGGCGCGCAACCTGGTGGCCGGCATCGACGCCTCCCGGGCCCGGCCCTGGCCGCGGGTGCTCTCCGCGCTGGGGATCCGCCACGTCGGGGAGATCACCGCGCAGGCCATCGCCCTGGTCGCCCCGTCCCTCGACGCCCTGCTCGCGGCGTCGGCCGAGGACCTGGCCCGCGCCGAGGGGGTGGGCCCGGTGGTCGCCGAGGCGGTCACCGAGTTCCTCGGCGCCGAGACGAACCGGTCGACCCTGGAGCGGCTCCGCGCCGCCGGCCTCGAGGTGCGCATGGACCTTCCGGAGGGGCCCGCCGACGGGCCGCTCACCGGGCTCTCGGTGGTGGTGACCGGCGCGCTCGAGGCGATGACCCGCGAGGAGGCCCGCCGGGCGATCACCGCCGCGGGGGGCCGGCCGACCGACTCGGTGAGCCGGCGGACGGCCCTGCTGGTGGCCGGCCGCGAGGCGGGCTCGAAGCTCGAGAAGGCCACCCGCCTGGGCGTGCCGGTGCTGGACGAGGAGACGTTCCTCGCGGTCATCGAGGGCCGCGCACCGGTCCCCGCCCCGCCGCCGGGCTGACCCCGAAGCCTCAAGGCGGGGGGAGGGCCCCCGATGGAGTGGCATGCGGATCGACCCGGACACGCACCTCCGCCTGGGCCCCGCCGCGGCCGACGCCGAGCAGGAGCTGGTCTGGCGCCTGCGGGCGTTCCTGCGCGACGGCCAGGCGACGGCCGGGGAGATCGCCACGGCGATCGGGATCAGCCCGCGCGCGCTGGAGATGCTCGCCGGCGTGGGCCTGCTCGAGCCCGCCCCGCAGGCCCGCGCCCGGTGTGAGCGCTGCGGCGCGCCGGTGCGGGTGGGGACCCTCTGCGGCCGCTGCCGCGCCGGGCTCGCCGCGCCGCTGGCCGCGGGCGATCCGGGCCCGGACGCCGGAGCCGCCGCCGACGACCCCGTCGCCCGTGCCATCGCCGCGTCCCGGGCCGCCCGCCGGATGCCCGCCCCCGGCTCGGCGCCGGGCGGCCGCCTGACGCCGCGCATCTGGACCCGGCGCGGGCGGGGCTGATCAGGCGGTCAGGAGGGCGGGATGGGGTTGGCGCGGTCGCCGGCCCCCCGCGCGAGCAGCTCGACCACCGCGTTCTGGGTGGCCTGGGCGCCGCCGATGTCCGGGTCGTTCATCAGGAACGCGAACGCATAGCGGGTGCCCGACCGGCTGGTGACCACCCCGGCGAGCGATGACACGCCGTCGATGTAGCCGGTCTTGCCCCGCACCCGGCGCGACACGTCGGGGGCCAGGAAGCGCCGCCGCAGGGTGCCCTCGCCGCCCCGCGCCATCGACCGGATGAGCGGCTCGCCCCACACCGGGTCCTGGACCGCCGCGGCGAGCAGCCGCACCAGCGTCGCGGCGGAGAGCGAGTTGGCCCGGGAGAGCCCCGAGCCGTCGACCAGGCGGTCGTTGCGCCCCATGATCCCGCGCTCGCGCAGCACCGACGCGGTGTGGGCGCTCCCGGCCTCGGTCGTGCCGGCCCCGCCGGCGTAGGCCCCCACGTCCTTGCGCAGCATCTCGGCGAGGAAGTTGTCGCTCGCCGGGTTCATGACCCCGACGATCTCCGCCACGGTGGGCGACTCGACGGTGGCGAGCGGCCGGCCGGTGTCCGGCGCGTCGCCGGGGCGCAGGGGCCCGCTCTGGCGGACGCCCATCGAGCGCATGGCCGCGCGCAGCCGCTGGGCCGCCGCCGTGGGGGGGTCGCCCACCAGCCCGCCGCCGTCGGTCAGGTTCCGGTTCACCGCGAGCGCCGAGAGGGGCGGGCACTCGAAGCGGTAGGAGTCCTTCCACTGCGGACCCAGGCGCCGGGAGTCGAACAGGCCCTCGTCGGCGACGATGGGGCCGCGCACCTCCCGGATGCCCCGCCGCCGCAGCGGGGCCACCAGCCCGCCGAGGTTGCCCCCCCGCCCGGCCAGCGCGGCCTGGGCGAACGCCCGGGTCGAGAGCATCGGGTCGCCGCCGCCGACCAGGTAGACCGGGCCGGTCAGCACGTCCCCGCGCTGGACCGAGTTCACGCCGGCATACAGCCGGGTGGTGAACCGGAACTGCGGCCCGAGCGCCAGCAGGGCGCCGGCGGCGGTGACCAGCTTCATGGTCGACGCCGGGGTGCGGGCGACCTCGGGGCGCCACTGGAGGATCGGCACCGGGCCGCTCTCGTCCAGGCGCCACACCAGGGCGCTGGTCTCCGGGTGCGCGGCGGCCCAGGAGGACAGCGCGGCGCGCAGCTCCCGCGGGGTGGCGCCGAGCGCGGCCGGCGCGAGCACCAGGGCGAGGACGGCCACGAGGCCGACGGCGGCCCGGAGGATGCGGGAGCGCATGGGGCGGGAATCTATCGCCCCGGGCGGATGACCCCGGGGCCGGCAGGTGCTCCGGCGACGCCGCCGCCCGGCGCGGTCCGGCCGGGCGGCGGTTCCGGGCGGCTCCTACGTGGCGACGAGCGCCCTGGCCTCGTCGGAGAGGGGGTGGCCGGCGGCGAGCATGGAGTGCACGAACAGGGTCTTGTCGATCCGGCCGTTGTAGATCGGCACGGCTTCCTGCATGCACATCCGGACGAGCTCGTCCCGGCGGATGCCGGTGGCCTCGGACAGCTCCTCCGGGGTGAGGTGATTGGCCATCAGTACCTCCTCGATGGGAAACGCCCCGAAAAACACGACAACCCGCGGTGATGACCGGCGGGCTGCGGGCGGCGGTGTGGGTGGAAGGCGCCGGACCGGCTCAATGGACCAGTTCGACGCGTTCGACGACCATGCCGGAAGGGTACGCCCGGTCCCGGACGCCCGCAACGCCCGGCACCGCACCGAGCGGGCTTTCGGCGACCTCGGCGACCCGGAGGCCGCGGACGGCGAGGCCGCGGGCCTGGCCTCGGTGCGGCGGGGTGCAGCTTCGGGCCTGACCCCCTGGAGCCTCAGCCCGGGCAGCCGATCGAGCGGCGGCCCGGGCCGGGGCCGCTCAGCGCCGCCGCGCGCGCCCCTCGGCCTCGCGCCGCTCGTTGGCCGCGTTCGTCTGCAGGACCGTGAACGGCGCCCTCAGGCGCTCATAGCCCTCCGGGCTCGTCGGCCGGCTCCAATCGCGCTCGTCGCCCCGGGCGCTCACGGTGACCGTGCCGCCGAACTGCTGGGAGAGGCCCGGGATCTGCAGGCGTGTCACGGCCGCGGCGACCTCCTGCCGGAACACCTCCCCGTTGGCCTCGCGGACGGCCACGGTGTAGCCGGTGGCGCCCGGCGCGGGCTCCCAGTCGACCGTGAGCCGGCCGGCCCGCCGCTCCACCTCGACGTCGCTCGGGCGGCCGACCGCCGGGTCGGCCTGCACGCGGAACGTCGCCAGGCGCTGCTCGGGGATCGGCACGCCGTTGACGGTCGCCGCGGCGACGATCGTCCGCCGGCGGGCGTCGCCCTCGGCCGGGGTGAAGCGGATCTGCCCCTTCCCGCCGGAGAGGGTCGCGATGGCGCGGTGCACGTCGTTCCCCTCCTCGAAGAGGGTCACCTGCTGCTCGCCGCCCTTCCCGCCCAGGTCGTAGGTCAGCGTCCGCTGCCCGCCGCTGCCCGACACCGACGCATCGAAGTCGGAGTCGAAGCCCTTGCGGCTGGCGGCCACCTGCACGATGCGGGCCGAGCCCGGGGCCGGCTCCACCGTGTAGCGCCCGGGCCCGGCGTTCAGGCTGACGAACGTGCGCCGGCCCTCCGGCTCCTGGATGCCGCCCATCCGCTGCCCGGTGGAGTAGGCGATCGCGCTCGCGTCGTCCACGGTGAGCGCCTGGCCGCCGGGGCCCCGCACCGTCACGCTGGGGGCGGCGATGTCGCCCTGCAGGCGGATCTGCTTGACCCCCTCGTCCGGCGCGACGGTGACGGTGATCGGGCCGGCCTGGGTGGCGTGGCTCTCGCGCGAGTTCCCCGTGCGGACGTCGGTGATCCAGAACCGGCTGGGCTTGCAGCCGTCGATGGGCCAGATGCCGATGTACCCGTCGCTGAAGCGGTAGCCGGCCCCCGGCCGGAGCCCGCCCACGTCGCCGCAGGCCGAGAAGCCCCGGCTGCCGACGTGCACGTCGGCGCCCACGCACACCGCGTCCACGCCGATGCACACCTGGCCCCCGCCGCCCAGCTGGAAGAGCCGGGTCCGCAGCGACATCTCACCCCCGACGCCGCCCGTGACCGCGAGGCCGGGCGCCACCAGGCGCACGTTCCCGCCGAAGTAGACGTAGTCGGGGAAGGAGTACATGAGCGCGGCGTCGCCGAAGCCGAGCGTCCCGAGCCGCGGCACCCTCACGCCCACGTTGCCGCCGACCGCGAGGGTGGGGCTGGTGAACGTGCGTCCGGCCAGCAGGCGGAGGGGGGCGCCGGCGTCGCGCTCGGTCAGGCGGTAGGGCCGGCTCGGGGTCGGGAAGGCCAGGAGCATGGCGCCCTCGACCACCGCGGTGTCGCCCACGCTGAAGACCCCCCCGCCGCGGACGAGGAACGGGTCGAGCTGGAGGCCGAAGTTCACGCGGTCGAGCGTGACCCCGGGGAAGATCACCGGCCGGGGGTCGGGGAAGGTGAACTCCCCGCCGGCGTGCCTGAACGACCCGTCGCAGAAGCCCACGCCGTTCTGGCTGGGTGGCGGCGCCATCCGCAGGCCCGACTCCCGGCCGGTGCCGCCGGTGATGAAGACGGTCCCGGTGGCCTTCCACTGGTTGCTCGAGCACGCCGTGCCCGGGTTCGTGTCACCGTCGATCCCGCCGCGCCTGCGGTACTCGAACCGCAGGTCACTGAAGCGCACGCTGCCGATGTAGGCGACGGGCACGCTGATGCGCAGGCTGTCCAGGTCGGCGTCGCGGTCGTTGTCGGCGCGCAGGGTCGTCTGGCCGCTGGGAGGCGCGCCCCTGCCCCCGCCGAACACGCTGAAGGCGGGGGGAAGGCGCAGGCTCAGGGTCCCCTCCGAGTACCGCACGCCGGCGTCGGCCCCGATCGACAGGGTGATCGCGCCGTCGATGGTGAAGCCGGCGATGTCGCCCAGGTCGCGGCCGGTGAACGTGAGCAGCTCCGCCCGGCCGGTGGGGAAGTCGCGCGCCCGCTGGGCGGACGAGTACACGACCCGGACCTGGCTGGCCAGGTTCATGTCGATCTCGCCGACCTTCACCGGGATGCCGTTCCAGGTCATCACCGCGTTGGACGCGAGCAGCCGCTCGGCCGTCGCGAACAGGACCACGGCGCTGCCGTTCAGCGGGCGGATGGTGATGCCGTTGAGCTTGACGGTGCCGCGCGAGATGTGGAACTCGGGCGTGATGGCGAAGACCTTCCGGGCGCGATCGCACCGCTCCTGCGGGAGCGTGCCGTCCGCCGCCTGGCGGCAGATGCTCGCCACGACGGCCGGCACGGCGTACTGCCCCCGGTCGTAGTGGCGCTGCCCCAGCGCGCGCTCGCGCGCCGGCACGTCGGCGAGGTCGGCGGTGCGCACGAAGCAGCCCCGCGCCGCCACCAGCCGGAAGGCGACGGTCACGCCGTCGACGCAGGGCCGGTCGGCGAGGACGGCGGTGGCGGTGGCGATGGCCGACGGACCGCTCTCCACCACGGTGGGCAGGCGGCTCGTCACCTGCGCGGGCGCGCGGCCGCCGGTGAACCGGATGCCGCGGTTGGCGGTGTCCGTCGCCCCCGATGCCCCGGTGGCGATCATCGTCACGTTCAGCCGGGTGGCGCCCGGCACGGTCAGGCGCACCGTGGAGTCACGCGGCGGCGAGGCGAGGTCGACGCGCCCGTCGGAGTCGAAGTCCCACCGGAGGCCGGTCGCGCCCGTCGTGTCCCCGGCGCTGAGCACGACCGGCCGCAGCGAGTCCGCCTGGGCGGGCGCGGTGAACGCCGCGTCCGGGGGCGCCGCGGGCGCGCCCGGCGCCGGCGGCGGTGCCGGCGGGGCCGGGGCGGGCGGTGGGGGCGGGGCGGGCGGG
>JALOLS010000082.1 GCA_025455865.1 Thermoleophilia bacterium | reverse complement strand
GACCACGTCGCTCACGGTCTGGGCGGCGTGGGCCTGCTCGGAAGACGCCCGGGCCACGTCGTCCATCGTCGCCGCCACCTGGCTCGCGGCCCCGCCCGCCTGGACGGCGGCGCCGGCCATGTCGGCCGCGCGGTCCTGCTGGGCCCGGGCGGCGTCGAGCACCTGCACGACCACCCCGCGGGTCGCCTCGATCATCCGGTCCACGCCGGCGGCCAGCGCCGAGACCTCGTCGCGGCCGCTCATCAGGGCCTGGGCGGTCAGGTCGCCGCCGGCCGCCTGCTCGACGGTCGCCCGCAGCCGGGCCACCGGGGCGCTCACCGACCGGGTCACGGCCACCGCGGCGACGACCGCGAGCCCGATCCCGGCGGCGGCCAGGATGAGCGTGGTGGCGCGCGTGGCGTGGCCGGCGGCGGCCAGCAGGGCCAGGACCGCCAGCGGGAGCACGACCACGGCGAACGCGGTCCCCAGACGGGCGGCAAGACGAAGGCGCAGGAGCATGGGGGCGACCTTCCGATCAGGCACCGGGACGACGAGGGAGACGGGGGCCCCGGCGCGGAGATCGGCCCCGTCTGGAGCCGGGTCGGCGCGCGGGCGCCGGTCCTGAGGGCGGCCGGCGCCGGGCGGGGGGGTCGAGAGGCGCCCGATACGGGCTGGATCGTCGCCGGCAACGCCGCCTGTGCGGTCCGCGGGGATGCGTGCGCCCGGCGTGGTCCGGCCCGGACCGGCCCGAGCCGGACGGATCGCCGCAGGCCGTGGGCCGTCCCTGTAGCGTCCCGCGCCATCGGCGCACCCCACCTTCCCGCGCAGCCGGCCTCCGGGGGCGAGCGGGCGCACCTGCGCCGGCACCTCGGCCGGCTCGACCTGTTCGCGATGCTCCTGTGCGCCCTGGTCGGCCTGGACACCATCGGGGCCTACGCCAGCATCGGGCCGCAGGGGCTGCTGTGGTTCGCGGTGGTCGCGGTGCTGTTCCTCCTGCCCTCCTCGCTGATGATCTCCGAGCTCGGCTCGGCCTTCCCGGCCGAGGGGGGCCCCTACGCCTGGGCCCGCCTCGCCTTCGGCCGCATCGCCGCCTCGCTGACCGCGGTCTTCTACTGGGCGACCAACCCGGTCTGGCTCGGGGGCTCGCTGACGATCACCGCGGTGGCCACGATCAGCGCGTTCCTGGTCGAGCTCGAAGGCGTGTCGAAGTACGCGGTCGCCCTCGCGTTCATCTGGGGGGCCATCGGGGCGGTCATCTTCTCGGCGAGCGTGGGCAAGTGGCTCCCGCGCATCGGCGCGATCACCCGGGTGGTCACGCTCGGCTTCTTCGCGGTGTCGGTGGTGGCCTACGGCGTCGAGCAGGGCTTCCAGGGCGACATCAGCCTGGGCGACCTGTCGCCCACCTACGCGGTCTTCATCGCCGCGGTGCCGCTCCTGGCGTTCAAGTTCGTGGGCTCGGAGGTGGGCTCCAACGCCGGCGAGGAGATGAAGAACCCGAAGCGGGACGTGCCGGCGGCCGTCCTGCGCTCGGCCGCCCTCACGTTCGTGCTGTACGGGGTGCCCATCCTCGGGATCCTGCTGGTCCTCCCGCCGAGCCAGGTCGGCCTGCTGGACGGCTTCATCGACGCCATCCGCCAGGTCTTCACCGTCTACGGCGGGTCGGTGGCCGCCGACGGCACGGTCATCCTCACCGGCTGGGGCGAGGCGCTCGGGGATGTCGCGGCGGTGGCGTTCGTGCTCGCGCTGCTCTCGAGCGCCGGCGCCTGGATCATGGGCGCCGACCGGGCCCTGGCCGCGGCCTGCTTCGACGGCGCCGGGCCGCCGTGGCTCGGGCGGATCTCGCGGCGGCTCGGGACCCCGACCCGGGTCAACCTGGCCTCGGGGCTGCTCGCGACCACGGTCATGGTCCTGGCCTTCGAGCTCGCCGGCGACAACGGCAACCGCTACTTCTCCGCGACCCTCAATGTCGCGATCTCCACGTCGATCGTGGCCTACGTGGCCGTGTACCCCGCCTTCGCCCGCCTGCGGCGCACACATCCGGGCGTGGGGCGGCCGTACCGGGTGCCCGGCGGGCGGGCGGTCGCGCTGGTGCTGTCGACCCTCACCACCGGGTTCATCGTGCTCGCGGTGTGCGAGCTGGTCTGGCCCGGCTTCGGGGTCGGGTGGTTCGGGAGCGCCGGGGACCCCGACGCCCAGCTTCGTGAGTTCGGATTCGAAGGAGAGCGTGCCCTGTTCGAGCTGACCCAGATCGTGCCCCTGGTGGTGCTCGGGGCGGTGGGCGTGGCCTTCGCGATGCTCGGGCGGGCGTCCGAGCGGGTCGCCGTCCCGGCCGACGCCGCGACCGAGCCGGCCTCGTGAGCGGCCTGGAGCGCCTGGACCGGGCGCCCACCATCGCGTCGGCCTTCGCCTTCATCGCCGGCGTGCTCAACCTGCTCGTGCTCGCCGTGCCGGCCTGGGGCGGGGACGTCTCCTGGCGCGCCGACGCCGCGCTGACCGCCGCCCTGGGCGTCGCCCTCATCGTGCTGGCCGGGGGCCTGCGGCGAAGCTCGCGCATCGCCTGGGCGATCACCCTGGCCCTGCTGCTCGCGTCGGTGATCGTGAACGGCATCCGGGGCGACGAGGTCGCCGCCGAGGTGATCCAGGCGGTGATGGCCGGCTGGCTGCTCGGCAAGTGGCGCGAGTTCTCCGCCCGGCCCGGCCCGCGGGAGCGCCGCCGGATCGTGGGCCCGGCCGCCGGCCTGGTCGTGCTCACCCTGGCCTACGGGCTGATCGGGCTCTACCTGGGCGACCGGGACTTCGCCGAGTCCCAGGGCTTCCTCGGCGCGATCGGCGAGGTCGCGCGCATGGCCGTCGGCCTGGGCCCGAGCGAGGACATCCCCGGGACCTTCGGCCGCATCTTCCCGGCGAGCGTGGCCGCGCTCTTCCTGACCGGGGTGGTGGTGATCGTGGTGCGGGCGCTCGCCCCCCGGGCCGCCCGCACCGGGGAGCCGCCCTCGGCGCAGGAGCTTGCGGTGAGCGAGGACTCCCTGGCCTACTTCGCCACCCGCGACGACCGGGTGACCGTGCGCGCCCGCGACGGCCTGGTCTCCTACGGCGCGGCCGGGCGGGTGGCGCTGGCGAGCGGCGATCCCCTGGGCCCGTACGAGGCCTGGCCCGGCGCGATCTCGGCGTTCCTGCGCGAGGCCCGGGACACCGGGCGCATCCCCGCGGTGATCGGCTGCGGGCAGTCGGCGGCCCGCCTGTACCACGAGACCGGCCTGTTCCGGGTCTACCTGGGCGACGAGGCGGTGCTCGATCTTGAGTCCTTCGACATCGAGACCCCGGAGCGCAAGGGCGCCCGCGAGGGCTGGAACCGCGGCCGGCGCGAGGGCTGGACGTGTGCGGTGGTGCGCGCCGGCGAGCTCACCGACGAGCAGGTGGGCGACCTGGAGGGCCTGTCGGAGCGCTGGCTCGGCGAGACCGACGAGCGCGGCTTCTCGATGGCCCTCTCGCGGCTGTTCGACCCCCGCGACGGCCAGACCCTGTTCGTGATCGGCCGCGACCGCGAGGGTCGGGTGGTGGGGTTCCTGCACCTGGTCCCGTGGGCCCGCGACGGCGCGTCGCTGGATGTGATGCGCCGCGACAAGGACGCCCCCAACGTGGTCAACGACTTCCTGGTGGTCGAGGCCGCGCGGCTGCTGCCCGAGCTCGGGATCGTGCGCCTGTCGCTCAACTTCGCCTTCCTGCGCGGGGTCATCACCGCCGCCCAGGACCCCGCCTCGCCCTGGTGGGTGCGGATCTCCGCGAAGGCCCTCCACCGCATGTCGGGGAGCTTCCAGATCGAGTCGCTCGCCCGCTTCAACGAGAAGTTCGACCCGGGCTGGCGCCGGCGCTACTGCCTGGTGCAGTCGATCGCCGACCTGCCCCGGGTGGGCTGGGCCATGGGGCGGGCCGAGGGGCAGATCGCGCTGCCCTGGGACCGTCTGCGCCCGCGGCCGGCGGTGCAGGCGCCCGAGCGCCTGACCCCGGCGCCCTCACCGCTCGCGGCCCCCGCGCCGCCACCCCCCGCGGCGCTCGGCACCACCGCGGAGGCCCGCGACCGCACCCTCACCCGGCAGGAGCGCCTGCGCCGCGACAAGCTCGCGGCGCTGCGCGCGGCGGGCGTCGACCCCTATCCGGTGGGCAACCGCCCCACCCACACCCTCGGGAAGGTGGCCGAGGAGTGGGGGCACCTCGCCGCGGGTGAGGAGTCGGGCGCCCGGGTGGCGGTGGCCGGGCGCATCATGGCCGCCCGCGACCTCGGCGGGCTGGCCTTCTGGCAGATCCGGCACTTCGACGACGCCCTGCAGGTGATGCTCGATCGCCGGCACCTGGGCGCGGAGGGCATGGCCTTCGCCCTCGGCCTGGACGTGGCCGACTGGGTGCTGGCCGAGGGCGAGGTGGTGCGCACCCGCCGGGGCGAGCTCTCGGTGCGCGCCGACCGGGTCGTACTGCTCACCAAGGCCCTGCGGCCGTTGCCGGCCACCTGGCGGCCGTTCACCGACACCGAGGTGCGCTCGCGCCAGCGCGAGCTCGACCTGGCCGTGAACGCCCGCTCGCGCGAGGTCATGGAGAAGCGGGTGGTGATCATGGACGCCATCCGCGAGCAGATGGCCGCGCGCGACTACCTGGAGGTGGAGCCGCCGGTCCTGCAGCAGATCCAGGGCGGGGCGACCGCGCGGCCGTTCATCACCCACCACAACGCGCTGGATGTCGACCTGTACCTCCGGATCGCCTCGGAGCTGTACCTCAAGCGGCTGCTGGTCGGCGGGGTGCCCCGGGTCTTCGAGCTCGGGAAGATGTTCCGCAACGAGGGGATGGACACCCGCCACAACCCCGAGTTCACGATGATGGAGTCCAACGAGGCCTTCGCCGACTACCGCGACATGATGGTGCTGGCCGAGGAGCTCATCCGCGCCTCGGCCGAGGCGGTCGGGGTGCGCACGGTCGAGGTCATGGGCCGCGAGGTGGACCTGCGGCGGGAGTTCCGCCGGGTGACCATGCTCGACGCCGTGCGCGAGGCGGTCGGCGTGCCGGACCTCGCCTACGACTGGTCGCTGGAGCGGCTGCGCGGGCTGTGCGAGCAGGGCCGCGTGCCCTGGGAGCCGCGCTGGGGGCCGGGCATGCTGGTCATGGGGCTGTTCGAGGAGCACGTGGAGCCCACGCTGATCGAGCCGACCTTCGTCATCGACTACCCGGTCGAGACCTCGCCGCTCGCCCACCGCCACCGCGACGACCCCTTCCTCACCGAGCGCTTCGAGCTGTTCATCGGCGCCCGCGAGTACGGCAACGCCTACTCCGAGCTCAACGACCCGCTGGACCAGCGCGCCCGCTTCGAGGAGCAGGCGCTCGCCAAGGCCGGGGGGGACGTGGAGGCGATGGAGGTGGATGAGGCCTACCTGCGGGCCCTGGAGCTCGGGCTGCCGCCGAACGCCGGCCTGGGCATCGGCGTCGACCGGCTGGTGATGCTGCTCACCGGCGCCGACTCGATCCGCGAGGTCATCCTGTTCCCGGCCATGCGCCCGGAGCAGGGCCGGCGCCGGTAGCGCGACGGGACCGTGACCCCGGAGCTCCTCCTGGGCCTGGTGCTCGCGGTGGCCTCCACCGTGGTGCTGGACGTGGGCTATCTGTTCCAGCAGCGCGACGCCGCGCGCCTGCCCCCCATCCGGATCGCCCACCCGATGGCCGCCGCGCGGGGGCTCCTGCGGGCGCGGGGCTGGGTGCTCGGGGTCGGCCTCACCGCGGTGGGCTTCGCGCTGTACGTGGTCGCGCTCACCTTCGCCGACATCTCGCTGGTCCAGGCCGCCGCGGCGAGCGGGGTCGCGCTGCTCGCGCTCATCGCCGCCCGGTTCTTCGGCGCCCGGCTCACCCGCTGGGAGTGGACGGGGGTCGCGGTCGCCACCCTCGGGCTCCTCGCCATCGGGCTCTCGCTCATCGGCCACGACGACTCGGGGCGCGAGCGCGCGAGCGTCGCCGGGGTCCTGGCGTGGATCGTGCCCTCGGCGATCGTCGCCCTGCTCCTGCTCTCGCCGCCGGCCGCGCGGCTCGGGCCCGCCGGGGCGCTCGGGGGGCTGGGCGCCGGGCTGCTGTTCGGCGCGGCCGACGTCGCCACCAAGGGCCTCATGGTCACCGCCGACACCACCGCGGCGGGCATCGCCGCCTCGCCGTTCATCTACGCGCTCATCGCGCTCTACGGCCTGGGCTTCGTGGCCCAGCAACTCGCCTTCCAGCGCGGGGAGGCGGTCGCCTCGATCGGGGTCATGGTGGCCGCGACCAACGTGAGCCCGATCATCGCCGGGGTGTGGGTGTTCGGGGACCCGCTGCCCGACGACCCACTCGGCCTCACCCTGCGGCTGGGCGGGTTCGCGCTCGCGATCGCCGGCTCGGTCATGCTCGCACGGGTGTCCGAGGGCGGCGGGAGCGCCGCCCCGGCGCCCGCCCCCGCCCGCTGAGGATCCTCTCACCCCCCTCCAATGGACCGGGCCTAGCCTCGCTTGCATGAGGCGGGCCCCCTGGCGTCCGCCGATCGTGCACACGGAGGAGGAGACCAAGTGAAGCGGATCCCGAAGCGGCCCGCGGTCATCGCGGCCGCGGCACTCGCGGTGGGCGGCCTCGCGGTCGCCGGCGGCACCCTGGCCGCCGGTGCGGGCTCGGGCGACCCCGGCGCCGACCTCGCGCAGGCGCTCTCGGCCCGGACCGGCCAGACCATCACCGCCGAGCAGCTCAGGCAGGCCCACCTGGATGTGCTCAAGGCCCGCCTGGCCCAGGCCGTGACGGACGGCCGGATCACCCAGGCCCAGGCCGACCAGATGCTCCAGCGGGCCCAGCAGGGCCCGGGTCCCGGCATGTTCGGCCGCGGCTTCGGCATGCGCGGCGAGCGTCACGCCACCCGCGAGGCCGTCGACAAGGCCGCGGCCGCCGCCATCGGCATCACCCCGGCGCAGCTTCGCGCCCAGCTCCAGCAGGGCAAGACCATGGCCCAGGTCGCCCAGAGCAAGGGCGTGGCCAAGCAGAAGGTCATCGACGCGATCTCCAAGGTGCTCCAGGGCGCCCCGGCCAACCTGACCAAGGCCCAGGCCGACGCCGAGGCCACGCGCATCGTCGAGCGCACCTGCGACGGGCCCGGCGGCCGCGGCGAGCGGGGCCACCACCGGGGCGGCTTCGGCGGCCCCATGGGGCCGCCTCCGGGCGCGGCCCCCCAGCAGGACGGCGGGAGCGGCTCCGGGTCGGGCACCACCACGACCCCCACCTACTCCTCCTGAGCGTGAGGGGCTGACGGACGCCAGGCGGGGACCCGGGGGCGGGTCCCCGCCGCCGCCCGGCCCGGCATGGGGCCGGGGGGAGCGGGCGGGCGGCGGCCCGGGCCGCGTGGAACCCTGCGCAGAGGTTTGACGAGAGGTCCCGTCGGTAATCATCCGGTGTGTCCCCGCCGCGCGACGGCCGAGACCCCGAGACCCGGTGATCGCACCCCTCGCCGAGCCCCAGGACCGGGCGGCCGCCCGGCCGCGCCGCAGGAGGACCATGCCGACGGCCAGCCGCGACGAGCAGATCATCGCCCTCCTCCCGCTGGTGCGGGCGCTCGCGCGCCGCTACGCCAACCGGGGCGAGCCCCTGGACGATCTGGTCCAGGTCGGCACCGTGGGCCTGATCAAGGCCATCGACCGGTTCGACCCCACCCGGGGGACCGAGCTTGCGAGCTTCGCCGCGCCGACCATCCTCGGGGAGATCCGCCGCCACTTCCGCGACCGGGCGTGGGCCATCCACGTGCCGCGCGGGATCCAGGACGCCCACGCCCAGGTGACCAAGGCGGTCGACCGGCTGACCGGCACCCTCGGGCGCAGCCCGACCGTCGCCGAGCTCGCCCGGGAGACCGCGCTCACCGAGGAGCAGGTCCTGGACTGCATGGCCGCCCGGGCCGCCTACCGCCCGCTCTCGCTCTCCCGCCACCCGGCCGGGCTCGAGGACGACGAGCCGATGGACGTCGCGGTCGAGGAGCCGGGCTTCGAGTGGGCCGAGGGCCGCGCGTCGCTCGGCCACGGGCTGCGGCGCCTGCCCGCGCGGGAGCGGATCATCCTGCACCTGCGCTTCGAGGAGGGCCTGACGCAGTCCGAGATCGCCGCGCGGGTCGGCATCTCGCAGATGCACGTCTCGCGCCTGATCCGGCGGGCGCTGGAGACCCTGCGCCGCCACGCCCACGGCGAGTAGCCCGACACGGCTCCGGCGAGGCGGCCCGGGGGTGGCCGTACCCCGAGGCCGCCCGCGCCGGCCCGGTCACGGCCTGGCCCACTCCTCGACGGTGACGGCCAGGATGACGTGGTCGCGCCACGCGCCGTCGATCTCCAGGTAGCGCTCGGCGAGGCCCTCCCGCCGGAAGCCCAGGCGCGCCAGCAGCCCGAGCGAGCGGGCGTTGGTGGGCATCACCGCGGCCTCCACGCGATGCAGGCCCGCCTCGGCGAAGGCGAAGTCGACCGCCATCGCGACGGCCCGGGTGGCCAGGCCGCGCCCCCCGTGCCCCTCGTCCAGCGCGTACCCGAGGTGGGTGGAGCGGAACGGCCCGCGCATGACCCCCGACAGCTCGACCACCCCGATCAGCGCCCCGTCCAGGGTGATCGCGAAGGCGTAGCCGGCGCGCGCCGACCGGGCCGCCTCGGCCTCGTCGGCCCGTGCCCGCTGCCCCTCCAGGGTGAACCACCGCCCGCCCCGGCGGGGCTCCCAGGGGGCGAGGAAGTCGCGGTTGCGCCGCACGAAGGCCACGAGCTCGTCGGCGTCGGCCGACGCGAGCGGCCGGATGGCCAGGGCCGCGCCCCGGGGTCCCGGCCGATCGAGCAGCGCCACCGCGCTCAGCGGGCCGCGCGGATGACCAGGCGCAGGGCCGCGCCCTCGCCGGTCGGGACGGCCTCGTCGGCGAGCCGGGCCAGGAGCGGTCCGACCCCGTCCACCACGCTGTCGGCCACCAGGCCCTCCGGACCGCCGGCGAGCAGGGGCCCGATCTCGACCCCGAGCTCGCCCGGGCGCGCCTCCATCCGCACGCAGGCGCGCCCCCCGGGGGAATGGGCGGGCCCGTGCACGGCCAACAGCTCCGCCACGATCATCGCGTCCTCCAGGCGGTCGACCGGCAGGTCGGCACGCGCCCCGAGCGCCCCGGCCACCCGGCGGGCCACCGGCACGGCGGCGGGCGAGCGGGCCAGGCGCAGGATCACCGGGCCGCTCACGACGGACCCGCGGCGCGGAAGGCCATCCGCACCTCCGTGCTCGCCCCGGCGTCGCCGGACACCCGCATCTCGTCGCTCAGCGCGGCCATCAGCGAGAGGCCCAGGCCGAGCCCCGGGGCCCCGGGGGACAGGCGCGGCCCGATCCCCCGCCCGCGGTCGCGCACCGCGACCTCGAGCCCCGGCCCGCCCAGCCACACCGCGACCTCCATGGGGCCGCCGCCGTCCGGATAGGCATGCAGGACGACGTTGGTGCAGGCCTCGCTCACCGCGATCCGGAGATCCTCGACCACCGCGGCGTCCCAGCCCAGGGCCTCGCCGATCCCGCTGAGCGCCTGGCGGACCACGGCCACGTTCTCGGCCCGGGCCTCGAGCTCGAGCTCGACGACCGGGGGCGGATCGCTCACCGTCCCCCGATCAGGGGCGATGCCGGCGTCCGATGGCGCCAGGGGTGCCCCGGCGATGGGTCGGGGGTCGGGCTGGGCGTCTGCACGAACCGTCGCTCGGGTGCTCACGGGTCGCGGGCGAGCCTACTCCGCCCGGGCGGCACCCACGGCGGATCGTGCTGACGGTCGATGTCTCGTTCCATGTCACACCTCGCGCTCGGGCCCGCGCCGAGATGGGCGCGGCCAGGGGATACCCGGATCTGCGCCGGCTCAATCCCGCCCCGGGCGGCGCGGCGCATCCGCCCGGGCTGCTACCGTCGACGGAGCCGTTCGGTCTCGGACGGCGTGGGAAACGCGAGATGACGATGGACCTGGATGGGCCGTACGGCTTGGCGGGTTCTCAGCAGGCTCGCCGAGCGAACGAAGGGAAGGGCCATGCCAGAAGGTGTCGTCAAGTGGTTCTCCGCGGAGAAGGGCTACGGGTTCATCACGCCGGATGACGGCGGAAAGGACCTGTTCGTGCACTTCTCCGAGATCCAGGGCAGCGGATACCGCAGCCTGGACGAGGGCCAGCGCGTGAGCTTCGAGAGCCAGGAGGGGCCCAAGGGTCCCCAGGCCTCCCGGGTCTCCCCGCTCTGATCTGAACGGGCGCCCGGGTCGCGGTCCTCAGGGGCCGGGGCCCGGGCGTCCGCCGTTTTCGGGGCGGCTCAGGTGGTGAGGCCGGCGGTCGCGTGCGCGAGCGCCTCTCGCACGCGCCCCAGCGCCTCGTCCTCGCCCATGTCCCCGGCGACGGCGAACTCGGAGGCGATCCGCACGATCACCGCCTCCTGCGCGCGGCGGTCGGTGGTGGCGGGGGCGGTGGTGAACGCCAGGCGATGGGCCAGGGCGCGGGCCACGCTGACCAGGTCCTCCATGCGCCCGCCCGCGGCGACCTCCGCCTCACGACGTCGCTGGGCCGGGTCCGCATCGCCCGGCCGGCCCTCGAGCGGCTTCGCCAGGTCCTTCAGGACCTGCTTGAGCGCGCCGGAGGTGAGGACCGGGCGCAGCCCGGCGGCGCGCGCACGGTCGATGGTGAGCGTGCTGGTCAGACCGTTGGCGAACTCGACCTCGAGGCCGTCACCGCTCACCCCGAGCACCCGGCCCGGCCCGAGCCGGGGGTGGACCACGTCCTGACCGGGCGTGAACGAGGGGGGCGTCGGCGCTGCCACGCCCGGCACACTACCCCGCCGCGACCCGCCCACGTCGGCGCGGCCGGCGCCAGGACCGGCGTCCGCGGGCCAGGGGCCGGAGCGGCGGACGCGCCGCCCAGGCCGGGGCGGCGACCGAGGCGCGGCGCACCCTCACCCGACCGAGACGGCCGCCTCGCGTGCCCGCGGGGGCGCGACGGCCTCGATCTGCTCCAGCAGGGCCAGGCGCTCGGAGCCGCCGAGCTCGCCCAGGGTGACCCGGGGCACCACCGCGGCCCGCCGGAGCGCGGTGGTGATGCGCTGGGATCCGAAGCCGGGGATCGAGCGCAGGACCGACTCGACCCGCCAGCCCTCCGCCCAGGCCGGCGGGTCGCTCACCAGGTGCCGGGCGAAGTCCAGGGTCATCTCCCGGCGGGCGCGGGCGCGCTCCCCCCTGACGCGGTTGGCCTCGGCCAGCGCAGCGAGCTGCTGCGCGCGGTGCGCATGCGGCATCGGGTCGGGTCCTCTCTGGCGGCGGCGCGGCCCGGACCGGATGGGCCGCTGACCCGGGATTCTCCGTGCTGCGCCGGCGCACTGCACCCCTTGCCCCTCCACGAATGCCGCGCTCGGAGCGGTTTTCCGCCCTCGGGCGCGTGGCGCGACGAGGCCACGGGGGGTGCCGGGCGCTAGCCCTGGCGGCGCGCGCCGCCCGCGCTGGGGACGCCTCGGGCCGCACGGGCCGCACGGGCCGCGGCGAGGTCCAGCACCACGCCCTCACCGTGCCCGTCGCCCGGCTCCTCGCCCTCCCGGGGGGCCACGCGGACCGGCAGGGTGGAGACCAGGCGGGTGGCCAGGGCCACCTCCTCGTCGTCGGCCGCGGCCAGGGCCCCGGCCCCGGCCGCGGGCACCAGCACCAGGCCCCCGGCCACCGGGACCAACAGCCCCTCCCAGCCGGTTCCGGCCGGGCCCTCGGCCCATGCCCCGGCATCGAGGTCGCCGAGGACCCGGGCGAGCAGCTCGAGCGCCCGCTCGGCTCCGGCCGCCGGCGCCACCAGCCAGCGCCCGGCCGCGTGCGCCCGCGGGAGCCGCTCGGCCGGGGAGACGGCCGCCAGGCGCACCTCCGGGGGCGGCGCGGCCAGGGCCGCGCGGTCGGCGCCGAGGCGCACGGGGACCGAGAGCAGTCCGAGCAGAAGCCGCGTGGCGTGGCTGGTCACCCTCCACACCCTAGGCCCGCGCCCGGACGTCACCGCCTGCCCCTAGCCTTGCCCCATGCCGCCGCTTCGCCGCGCCGACCTGGATCCGGACCCCCTGGCCCAGGCCGCCCGATGGCTCGCCGAGGCCCGGGCGGCGGGCTGTGACCGCCCCCAGGCGATGGCGCTCGCCACCGCCGACGCCGGTGGGCGGGCCTCGGTGCGCATGGTGTTCGTGCGCGCCCTCACCCCGGCCGGGGCCCATCTGCTGACCGATCTCGAGAGCCCCAAGGCCCGCGATGCCGCGGCCACCGGCCGGGGCGCCCTGGCCGCCTGGTGGGCCCCCCTGGGTCGGCAGCTGCGCCTGGAGGGCACGCTCGGGCGCGCAGACCCGGCCACCGAGGCCGCGCTCCTGGCCGGCTGGGGTCGGGAGGGGCGCAGGGCGGCCTGGGCCGGGCGCCAGGGTGCCGAGGTCGCGGGGCGCCCGGCGTTGGAGGCGGCCCGCGCGGCGGTGGAGGGCGACCCGCCGCCGCCGCCCTGGTTCGGGGCGCTCTGCCTGGTGCCCGACCACGTGGAGGTGTGGCAGGAGTCCCCCGACCGCCTCCACGACCGCTTCGCCTACCGGCGGGTCGCGGGGGGGTGGACCCTCACCCGCCTCGCCCCCTGACCGGGAGCGGTCGCCGTGATGCCCTCCCTGCCGCCGCCTCCCCCACCGCTCCCCGGCCGCCACGCCGGGGCCCCGAAGCCCCGCGGGTTTGGCCGGCCGGCCCGGCGGGAACGCCCCATCGAGCCCGCCCTCCCCACCCAGGAGCCCTGCACCCATGCCCATGCCCCCTGCCGATCCCGGCCCTCCGGCCGACCTGCCCGCGCACCAGCCGGCCGAGCCGGGGCGGCGGGCGGGGGCCGGGTGAGCACCCTGGACCCGACCGGCCGGCATCTCACCCTGGAGGTGGAGCACCACGACCACGCGGTCGTGGTGCGCGCCCACGGCGAGCTCGACATCGCCTCGGGGCCCCGGCTGGTCGGCGAGGCGGCCGGGGCGGCCGCCGGCGGCGCACTGCCGGTGGTGCTGGACCTGGCCGGGGTGGCCTTCGTGGACTCCTCGGGGCTGCGGGCCCTGATCGAGGCCGAGCGGGCGGTGCGCGGCCAGGGCGGGCGACTGGTGATCGCCCGCCCCTCGCCGGCGGTGGCCCGCCTGCTGGACATGACCGGCCTGCGCGAGGCCTTCGCCGAGGCCCGCAGCACCGCGCCGGGAGACGTCCGCACGGTGGCCGGCCCGTAGGGCGGCGGCTACCCGGTGAGCGCGGGCGCCCGGCGGCGCCGGAGCCAGCCGGTGCCCCGGGTGGCCGGCTCATCCGGCGCGCCGGCGCTCACCGCCTCGGGCATCGGCGCGGGCGGGGCGACCGGGTCTGCCCCGGCCGGCGCCGGGACACTCGTCGCCTCAAGGCGCTGGCGCAGCTCGCGGGCGTCGCCCCGGGCCCGGCGGAGCGCGGACTCGGTCGCCGCCAGGGCCGCCCGCAGGGCCTCCCGGTCGGCCTCGGCCTCCTCCAGCCG
>JALOLS010000009.1 GCA_025455865.1 Thermoleophilia bacterium | reverse complement strand
CGCCCCATCGCCGCGAGCATGAGCAGCACCAGGAAGGGCGCCTCCTTGACCGCGTACACGGCCACGATCCCGAGCCCCCAGGGGTCGCGCACCAGGTCGACGGGCAGGCCCCCGAGCAGGCGGTCGGCCAGGCCCCCCGGGGCCAGCCAGAGCACCGCGACGGCGGCCACGACCAGGTGCGGCACGGGCACCGGCAGCGTGACGAGGGCGCGGGAGAACGTCCCCCGGCCGGCGAAGAGCAGCACCGCGCCGAACGCGAGGACCGCGGCGAGGAGCGTGGAGAGCACCGCGACCCGCAGGGTGAACCAGAGCGCGTCGGCGAACACCGGGTCGGCCGCCAGCGCCCGCCAGGCGGAGGTGTCCAGGCGGCCGTCCAGGCCCGGCTCGAGGCTCGCCCGCACCGTCCCGGCGAGCGCGGCCCCGAACAGCGCGACGGTGACCCCGACCGCCGGGGCCAGGCCGAGCGCAGCGCGCACGCGCGGGCTCAACTTGCCATCCTCACCCTGTGCTGGACGCCCGGCTGCGCCGCCAGATCGCCCCCGCGACCACCCGCCTGGCGCAGCCGCTCGCCCACGCCGGGATCCCGGCGTGGGCGGTCACCCTGGCCGGGCTCGCGGTGGGCCTTGCGGCCTGCGTGGCGGCCGGGCTCGGGGCCTGGTGGTGGGCGCTCGGGCTCTGGCTGGCCAACCGCGCCCTGGACGGCCTGGACGGCGCGGTGGCGCGCCTCTGCGGGCCCACCGACCTCGGGGGCTACCTGGACCTCATGGCCGACCTGGTGGTCTATGCCGGGTTCGCGGCGGCGGTCGCGGTGGCCGTGCCCGACGCCCGGCTTGCGGTGGCCTTCCTGCTCGGCGCCTACTACGTCAACCTCGGGGCCTGGCTCGCGCTCTCGTCGCTGGCCGAGCGGCGCGCCATCACGCTCGGGGACGAGCGGTCGCTGCGCTTCGCGACCGGCCTGGCCGAGGGGGCCGAGACGATCGTGGCCTATGCGCTCATCGCCGTCCTGCCGGCGCACGCCGGCACGATCGCCTGGGTGTTCGGTGCCCTCGTCGCCCTCTCGGCCGTGCAGCGGGTCCTGCTCGCGGCCCGGCTGCTTCACCGCGCGGGCACCGACTCCGGCGCGGGCCGCGGCGCGGCCGAGGGGAGGCGCCAGACCGCGGCCGCCGGCACCTCGACGCCGACCACCGCACCGGCCGACGGCGCGCCGTCGACCGGCACCAGCGCCTCCAGGGTCACGCCCCCGGCGTCGAGCGCCAGCCGCACGCCGCCCCCGGTGTAGGCGGCCTCACGGACCAGCGCGCGCAGCGACCCGTCCGGGCCGACCCGCAGGCGCTCCGGGCGCAGGGCGAGCACCGCCGCCCCGTCCGGGCCCTCGACCGGGACCCAGGCGTCGGCGAGCGGCATGCGCCCCCCGCGCACCTCGCCCCGGATCAGGTTGACCGCCCCGGTGAAGCGGGCGACCTCCTCGTCCACCGGGCGCTCGAACACCCCGCGCGGGGTGTCGTGCTGGGCGATCCGGCCGCCGATCAGCACCGCCACGGTCTGCCCCAGCTCGGCGGCCTCCGCCCGGTCGTGGGTCACCATGAGCATCGTGACCGGGCGCTCCGCGTGAAGCTCGAGCACCAGGCGCCGGAGCCCGGCCCGCAGCGGCGCGTCGGCCGCCGCCAGCGGCTCGTCGAGCAGGAGCACGTCGGGCCGCACCGCCAGCGCGCGAGCGAGCGCCACCCGCTGCTCCTCACCGCCCGAGAGCCCGCGCGGCGGGCGGTCCGCGGCATCGGCCAGCCCCACCAGCCCGAGCAGCTCGCCGGCCCGCGCGCGGCGCGCGGCCCGGCCGACGCCCTCGGCCCGCAGCCCGAGCGCCACGTTCTCGCGCACGCTCAGGTGCGGGAGCAGCCGGGGCTCCTGGAAGACCATCGCCACCCCGCGCCGGCGGGGGGGCAGGCCGGTCACGTCCCGGCCGCCGATCGCCACCCGGCCGGCCGCCGGCGCCTGGAGGCCCGCGAGCACCCGGAGCAGGGTGGTCTTGCCCGCCCCCGAGGGCCCGAGCAGGGCGGTCCGCGAGCCGGGGGCAAGCTCCAGGTCGAGGCGGTCGAGCACCGCGCGGCCGCCCAGGCCGACCGAGAGGCCCCGGGCGCTCAGCCCCCCGATCGCAGCACCTCGGCCTGCCAGGCCCGCTCGATCGGCCCCACCTCGCCGGCGGGCAGCTCGGCCAGGGGCCGGCCGAGCGAGCGCAACAGGTACGGGGATCGCGGCGCGACCAGCGCCCGGCGGCGGGCGGGCGGCAGGCGCTCCGGATCCAGCACGCTCGGCAGGCCCAGCACCCGCGGGTCGGCCTTGATCCCCTGGAGCACCGGATCGAGCAGCAGGTCGGCCACCACCAGGGCGCCCTCGGGGTCGCCCGCGTTGGCCGGGATCGTCACGTAGGAGGTGTTCACCAGCGCGCCGCCGCCGATCAGGAACGGGCGCGCGGTGGCCGGGAACTGCCCGCGGCGGACCGCCCCGGCCACCAGGCTCGGGTCGTAGCTCATCGCGATGTCCACCTGGCCGTCGGCGAACAGGCGATTGAGCTCGGCCTCCGAGCCCGGGAACACCCGCCCGCCCCGCCACTGCAGCGGCCTGAGCTCGCGCAGGTAGGCGAAGGCGCGCTCCCGCGACCCCAGCCGCTGCACGACCTGGCGCACGAAGGCCGAGCCGGTGAAGTCGGGCGGCGCCGGGTAGGTGACCCGGCCCGGGTTGGCCCGGGCGTAGGCGAGCAGCGCGGCGAGGGTCCGGGGCGGGCGCGGGGTCCGGCGCCGGTCGTGGGCGAAGACGAACGCCGCCCGGCTCCAGGGCGACTCCTGCCCCTCGGTCGGCACGCCGAGGTCGCGGGCGATCGACGGGTCGGCCGGGTCCACGAACCGGGCGTTCGGGAGCGTCCGGGCCCAGTCGCGACGCCACAGGCCGAGCTCGCGCCCGGCCGCGAAGTTCTCGCCGTTGATCCAGATGAGGTCCACCGCGCCGCCCGAGTCCCGGCCCGCCCGCCGCTCGGCGATGACCCGCTGCACCGCGTCGGCGGTGTCGGCCACCGGGACCCGCCGGAGCGTCACCCCACGCCGGCGCGCGGCCGGCACCACGACGCGGTCCACGTAGGCGTTGACCCGGGCGTCGCCACCGTACATCCACCAGTCGACGGTCTGGCCGCGGGCCTCCTCGCGGACCGGGCCGAAGGGCGCGGCCCCGGCGCCGCCCGCCGCGAGCGCCGCGATCAGGGCGACCAGGACGAGCGCGGCCAGGGTGGGGCGCCTCACGCGCCCGCCCGCCGCAGGCGATGGCGGGCCCAGGCGCGCGCCTCGGCCGGAAGCGCGGGCAGCGTGCGCCGGGTGAACTCGTCCGCCAGCGCGCCGACCGCCCCCGCGTAGGTCGGATAGGGCTGCACCAGCCCGAAGACCCGCCACAGGGGGATCCGCCGCGCGATCGCCATCGCGAGCTGCCCGATCACCTCGCCGGCGCCGGGGCCGACCACCGTGGCCGAGACGATCCGGCCGGTCAGGCGGACCGCCACCACCGAGGCGAAGCCCTCCCCCACCCCGTCCACGTAGCCGCGGTCGATCGCGGCCAGGTCCACCCGCAACCGCATGAGCACCCCCTCGTGACACCGCGCGGCCACCTCGTCCGGCAGGGGCCCCGCGTGGGCCACCTCCGGCTCGCCGAAGACACACCAGGGCACCACCGGCGGCCGGCCCACCGCGGGGAGCCAGGGCAGCCCGATGCGCCGCACCACGCGCCGCCCCTCGGCGCCGGCGGCGCTGGTGAGCAGCGGGGCGCCGGTCACGTCGCCGGCCGCCCACACCCCCCGGGCCGCGGTGCGCCCCCAGCCGTCGACCGCGATCGGGCCGGGCCCCTCGGCCAGCCCCACCCGCGCCAGGCCGAGGCCCTCGACGGCGGGCAGGCGCCCCACGGCCATCAGGACGCGGTCGACCCCCGCCACCTGCACCGGGCCGCCGGGCGTCCGGATCTCCAGGGTGCGGAGGGCCTCGTCGAACGAGGCGAGGGTGGCGCCGAGGTGCAGGTCGACCCCCCGGGCCCGGAGCCCGCGGGCCACCGCCTCGCCGGCCTCCGGGGGGGCGGCCGGGAGGGGCAGGCGGTCCAGCGCGACCATGGTCACGCGGCTGCCGAGCCGCCGGAGGGCGGAGGCGAGCTCCACCCCGACCGGGCCGGCGCCGGCGATGACCAGATGCCCGGGCGGGGCGTCCAGGTCGAAGAGCTCCCGCGTGGTCAGCACGCGCTCGGGCGGCAGCCCGGGGACGGCGAGCACCTGCGGACGGGATCCGGTGGCGAGGACCACGTGCCGGGCCGCGAACCGGCGCTCCACCCCGTCGGGCCCACGGACGCCGATCCGGCCGGGACCGAGCAGCCGGGCCCGCCCGCGGACCAGGTGGAGCCCGGGCAGGGCGGACACCTCGGCGTCCTCCCGGGCGCGCAGGGCGTCGCGCAGGCGGCGGACCTCGGCGAGGGCCGCGACCGGGTCCGCGCCCTCGCGGGCCAGCCGGATGAGCGCCTTGCTCGGGATGCAGCCGGCGTTCGTGCAGTCGCCCCCGACCTCGCCCGCCTCGACCAGCGCGACCCGCCGGCCCAGGCGCGCGAGGCCCACGGCCACCGTGAGGCCGGCCGAGCCGGCCCCGACCACCGCGGCGTCGACCCCGCTCACGCCGCGGGTCCCTGCCGCCGGCGCACGAGCCGGGCCACCAGGAGGCTGGCCGCGAAGAGCCCGGCGGACGCGAGCAGGACCCACGGGTCGAACTCGGGCAGCCCGCCGTCGAACTCCTCGAGCGACGCCCCGAACAGCACGATGGCCACGGTCGCGGGGAGCGAGCCGAGGGCGGTCGCCAGGATGAACGGCCAGAAGCGGATGCGCAGGATGCCGGCGAGGAAGCTCACGATGTCATACGGGATGAAGATGAGCCGCATGACGAAGACCGCCTCGAAGCTCCGGGCCCGCATCCGCTCCGCCCAGCGGGCCGCGAAGCCCTCGGCGCCGGGGTCGGCGAGCAGGTCGCCCCCGATGAGCCGTCCCGCGCCGTAGCCGACCGCGGCCGAGAGGTTCGCCGCGATGACCGTGAGCACGACCCCGAGGACCGGCCCGAACGCGAACCCCCCGAGGACGGTGAGGACCGTCGCCGGCACGAGCGTGAGCGGCCGCAGCGCGTAGACCGCCACGTAGAGGAGGCCGCCGATGAGGGGCTGCTCCAGCACCTCGAGCATCCGCTCGGCGGCCTCCCCCGGGGAGAGCCCGCTGGCCAGCGCCCAGCTCTGGTAGGCGATGATGACCGCGGCCCAGACGCCCGCCGCGAGCAGCCGCTGGCGGTTGCGCCGCAGGAAGGAGGGCCGGGCGGCGACCTCGCCGGCGGGGCTCACCTGCGGCTCGAGCGGCTCCACCGCCACAGCAAAGCACGCGGCGCCCGCGGACCGGCGGCGACCGGGCCGAGTTCAGGGAATGTTCAACCCCGCCCGGCGCCGGCGAAGGCCGCTGTTTCCGGGCCCCGGGCGCCGGGGGGCTTCCCCTCCGCCCGGCCGCGGGGATAGTCTCGCCGACCATGTCCGCGGTCCCTGCGATCCCGTCCGGCCCGTTCGCCCGGCTCGGCCACTGGTGCGCGGCGCACCGGTGGCCGGTGATGGGCGTCTGGCTGGTGGTGTTCGTGGTGATGGGCGTCTTCGCCACCCGGGCCGGCGACCAGCTCACCCCCGGCGGCTTCGAGATCGCCGGATCCACCAGCGACGTCGCGCGCACGACGATCGCCGAGAAGTTCGCGAGCGACTTCCCGTCGGAGATCACCGTGGCGGTCGACGGCCGCGGGGCCGGCGCCGTGGCCACCACCCGCACGGTCGCCGCGGTGCGCGACGCGATCGCCGACGACCCCCTGGTCGGGGCGGTGGTCACGCCCGCCCAGGACCCGGCCCTGGCGACCCAGGCCGGCACCCTGCAGTTCCTGCGCGTCGGCCTCACCCAGGGCCTGGACGAGGCCCTGCGGGATGTGGACGGCGTCATCAGCGCCGCCCAGGACGCCGCCGCGCCCGGCGTGGACGTGGAGGTCACCGGCTCGCCGGCGATCTTCAACGACTTCAACGCGGTGAACAACGCGGACCTGGCCAAGAGCGAGGTCGTGCAGATCCCGCTGCTCATCCTGATCCTGGTGCTGGTGTTCGGGTCGCTGATCGCCGCGGGCATCCCGATCGCGACCACGGTCATCGCCCTGGTCGTCACCCTGGGGTCGGTGTTCTTCCTGGCCCAGGTCATCGACCTGTCGGTCTACGTGAAGAACGTGGTCCCGCTGGTCGGCATCGGCGTGGGCATCGACTACACGCTGTTCATCGTCAACCGCTACCAGGAGGAGCTGCGCTCCGGGCGCTCGCCCCTGGAGGCGGTCACCGTCACCAGCGGCACCTCGGGCCGCGCCATCTTCTTCAGCGGGCTGACCGTGGCCGTGGCGCTGGCCGGGATGTTCGCGGTCGGCGTGCCGATCTTCACCGGGTTCGCGTTCGGGACGATCGCCGTGGTGCTGTTCGCGGTGCTGGTCGCGCTGACCCTGGTGCCCGCCATCCTCGCGGCGCTCGGCCACCGGGTCTTCAAGTGGGACGTGGGCCACCGGATCATCGGCTGGGTGCGGCGCCGGCCCCGCCCGCCGGTGGAGGAGCGGGTGGGCCGGGGCTTCTGGGTGCGCTGGGCCGACTGGGTCATGGACCACGCGTGGCTGTGCGTCATCGCCGGATCCAGCGTCCTGCTGCTCCTGGCGGTCCCGGTGCTGTCCATGACCCTGGGCTCGAGCGGCATCTCGGCGCTGCCGTCGGACACCACCTCGGTCCGCGGGGCGGAGCTGGTGTCCGAGGCCTTCGGGCCGGGGGCGGTCAGCCCCATCGAGGTCGTGGTCGACGCCGGCGAGCGGCCGGTCGACCGCGCGGCGGTCGCCGCGCTGGCGCGCGAGATCGCCGCCGACCCTGGCGTGGCCGACGTGCGGCCGGCGCAGATCGCGACCGACGGCACCGCCGCGCTGGTGCGGGTCCAGGCCCGCTGGGGCGACGACGACCCACAGGCCCAGGAGCTGGTGGGGCGCATCGCCGACGAGGTGATCCCGTCGGTGCCGGCGCTCGCCGGCTCGACGGTGTCGGTGGGCGGCGGCGCGAGCCAGAACCGCGACTTCACCGCGACGGTCTCGGACAACTTGCCCTGGGTCATCGGGCTGGTCATGATCCTGACCTTCCTGGTGCTCGTGGTCCTCTTCCGGTCGCTGCTCCTGCCGCTCAAGGCCGTGGTGATGACCCTGCTCTCGGTGCTGGCGGCCTACGGGGTGCTGGTGATGGTCTTCCAGTGGGGCTGGGGCGACGCGCTGCTCGGCTTCGACAACCTCGGCCACGTGACCAACTGGGTGCCCCCGTTCCTGTTCTCGATCCTGTTCGGGCTCTCGATGGACTACGAGGTGTTCCTGCTCTCACGGGTGCGCGAGCACCGGGAGCACCACGGCGACGACCGCGAGGCGGTGGCCTGGGGCCTCGCGCGCACCGGGCGCATCATCAGCGCGGCGGCCCTGATCATGATCGTGGTGTTCCTGACCTTCCTGCTGAACCGCCTCATCCCGATCAAGGAGTCGGCCCTCGGCCTGGCGGTGGCGATCGCGCTGGACGCCACGCTGGTCCGGATCCTGATGGTGCCGGCCTTCATGCGGCTGGCCGGCCGGTGGAACTGGTGGCTGCCGGGCCCGCTCGACCGGATCCTGCCCCGCTTCGACGAGGGCGAGATCCCCGCCGTCAGGCCGGCGCCACCAGGATGACCACCAGGGTGAGCACGCCGAGCGTCGCGCCGGCCAGGCTCACCCCCGCGAGCACCCACCTCGCCGGCTCGGCGTAGCCGCCCCGCCGGAGCGCCCGGTCCACCTCGCGCTGCCGGTACAGGGCGTAGAGGGAGAGGCCCACGCCGACCAGGGCCCAGGCGACGCCGAGCACGACATATGGCCAGGTGGTCCCGGTGTCCAGCACCTCCGGCAGCAGGCGCCCCACCCCGATCGCCATCGCCAGGGCCGCGATCGCCGTGCGCCACCAGGCCAGGTAGGTCCGCTCGTTGGCGAGGTGGGTCCGGCGGCTGGCGTCGGCGGGCGGCGGATCGGCGGTCCCCATCGCGCCATACAACCAGACGCGGCCGCGCGCGCGGCTACCCTGCCCGCGGGACGGCCATCGGGCGGGAGGGCGCATGTACGAGTGGAGCGACCTGGGGCGGGGGCGGGCGCTGGCGGTGGTGAGCGGGCGCGACCCGCGGGAGCACCGCTGGGGGATGTTCTCGCGCGACCAGGCGCCGGCGCCGCTCGTGGGGGCCGGCACGTTCATGTGGTTCGCCTCGCGCGAGGAGGCGGCGGCCTTCGTGGGCGAGCGGGTGCCGGACATGCTCCTGGACCCCGCCGAGCCCGACTACGCCCGGCTGCAGTCGGCCACCCGTGAGATCGCCGACACCTTCGCCCGCGAGGAGGTCGCCGCCGCCGACGCGGCCGTGCAGCTCACCGCCGTCTGGATGGGCGCGGCGAGCTTCGAGTGGCTGGGCGACCTGGACGACCTGCTCACCGGGAGCGGCCCGTTCCCGACCCGGCTGCGCGCCGACTTCTTCGCCCGGGAGCGCGACGCCGACCAGGAGGGGCCGGTCGGCGAGGCCGACGCCGAGGACTTCCTGGCCTTCGTCCGCCGCACGACCTGACGCTCAAGCCGGAGCGCCCGGCGGGCGATAGGTCGGCGTGGGTCGACCGCATGAGCTCCTGGGCGTCCCGGAGGACGCCGGCCTGGACGACGTCAAGCGCGCCTACCGGCGCCTCGCCCGGCGTCATCACCCGGATCTGAACCCGGGCGACCCGGCCGCCGCGGAGCGCTTCCGGCGCATCACCGACGCGTACCTGCTGCTCTCGCACCCCGGCCTCGGGCCCGCGCTCTCCCGCGCGGTCGGCGCCGACCCCGGCGAGCCGCACCCGGTGGACCCGGCGGCCGGCCCGGGCGGCCTGCACCTCAGCCTGGACGTGCCCCTGACCCTGGCCATCGCCGGCGGGAGCGTCGCCGTGCGCGCGGTCGGGCGGCGGGTGCGGATGACCCTGCCCCGCCTGGCGGGGGACGGGCTCCTGCTGCGCCTGCCCGCCGCGGACCCCGGCCCGCCGCCCCGGGACCTCCTCCTGCGCGTGCGGGTGGTCGTCCCCGAGGCGTTCTGGCCCGTGGCCGAGGAGCTCCACGCCGGCCTGGACGTCGCGCCGGAGGTGGCCACGACCGGCGGGATCGCCACCATGCTCGGCCCCGACGGGCACACGATCCCGGTCGCGATCCCCCCGGGGGCGCGCGACGGGGACGCGGTGCGCCTGGCCGGCCTCGGCGGCCCGGTCCCCCGCCGCCACGGCGAGCGCGGCGACCTGGTGCTGCGGCTGCGGGTGCCGGAGCCGGCGGAGGAGGCCGAGGGGACCACGTGGCGCTGGCGCGAGGCGCTGCGCCGCTTCCGCGAGGCGGCCGGGCCGGTCGGCGCCTGAGCCGAGGGCTACGCGGACGCCGTGAGCGCCCGGTCGACGGCCGCCCCGAAGGCGGCCACCTCGGCGTCGGCCGCGGCGGGGTCGGGCGCCTCGTCGATGCGCCGGATGAGCTCGCTGGCGATGACCACGCCGTCGGCGTGGCGGCCGATCGCGACCGCCTGCTCCGGGGTGCGGACCCCGAAGCCCACGGCCAGGGGCACGCGGATGCGGGCGCGCGCCCGGGCCAGGAAGCCGGTGAGCCGGTCGTCGACCGCGACCTCGCCCCCGGTCACGCCGGTGACCGCCACGCAGTAGACGAATCCCTCGGCGTGGCGGCCGATCTCCTCCAGCCGCTCCTCGCCGGTGGTGGGCGCGGCCAGCGCGACCAGGGCCACCCCGCGCTGGTGGGCGATGGCGCGCACCGGCCCGGCCTCGTCCACCGGGAGGTCCGGGATGATCAGCCCGGCCACGCCGGCGTCGGCCGCCCGGGCGAGGAAGGCGTCGGCCCCGCGGGCGAGGACGGTGTTGTAGTAGGTCATCACCGCGATGGGTGGCCCGTCCCTGAGCTCGGCGGCGACCCCGAGGACGTCGTCGGGGGTCGTCCCGGCGGCGAGCGCCCGCTGCCCCGCGGCCTGGATGGTGGGGCCGTCGGCCAGGGGATCCGAGAAGGGCACCCCGAGCTCGATGACCGCGGCGTGCCGGCCCAGGATCCGCGCGTGGCGCACGCTGGCGGCGAGGTCCGGGTAGCCGCCCATGACGTAGGGCATGAACACCGGCCGGCCCGCCGCGGTGAACGCCCGCTCGAGGCGGGCCGCGCCGTCAGGCATCGATCCCCAGGGCGGCGGCGGCCTGGTCGACGTCCTTGTCGCCGCGCCCCGACAGGCAGACCAGCACCGGCCCGCGCGCCGAGAGCGCCCCGCCCTCACGGGCGATCAGGGCCAGCGCGTGCGCGGTCTCGAGCGCCGGGATGATCCCCTCCTCGCGCGAGCAGCGGCTGAAGGCGTCGAGGGCCTCGGCGTCGGTGACGTTCATGTAGCGCACACGCCCGGTGTCGCGCAGGTGGGAGTGCTCGGGCCCGACGCCCGGGTAGTCCAGGCCGGCGGAGACCGAGTGCGCCTCGGCGACCTGGCCCGCGGGGTCCTGGAGCAGGTAGGAGTAGGAGCCGTGCAGCACGCCGGGGCGGCCGAGCGCCAGCGAGGCGCCGTGACGGCCGGTCAGGCCCTCGCCGCCGGCCTCGACCCCGATCAGGTCGACCTCGGCATCGGGCAGGAACGCCCGGAAGGTCCCGATGGCGTTGCTCCCGCCGCCCACGCAGGCGACCACCGTGCCGGGCAGGCGCCCGAGGTCCGCGAGCGACTGCGCGCGCGCCTCGTCCCCGATGACCGACTGCAGCTCGGCGACGATCTCCGGATAGGGGGCGGGGCCCACGGCCGAGCCGATGACGTAGTGGGTCGTCCCCACGTTGGTCACCCAGTCGCGGATGGCCTCGCTGGTGGCGTCCTTCAGCGTGGCCGAGCCCGAGTCCACCGGGCGCACCTCCGCGCCCAGCATCCGCATCCGGATCACGTTCAGCCGCTGCCGGGCCATGTCGACCCGGCCCATGTAGACGCAGCACTCCATGCCGAGCAGCGCCGACGCGGTGGCCGTGGCCACGCCGTGCTGGCCGGCGCCGGTCTCGGCGATGATGCGCCCCTTGCCCATCCGCCGGGCCAGGAGCACCTGGCCCAGGGCGTTGTTGATCTTGTGCGCCCCGGTGTGGCAGAGGTCCTCACGCTTGAACAGCAGGCAGCCGACCCCCCAGGCCGCCTCGAGGCGCCGGGCCCGGTACAGCGGCGTGGGCCGGCCCACGTAGCGGTCGAGCAGCCCGGCCAGCTCGGCCCGGAACCCCGGGTCGTCGCGGTGGCGCTCATACGCCTCGGTGAGCTCATCCAGCGCGCCGATGACCGTCTCGGGGACGAAGCGGCCGCCGTAGGGCCCGAAGCGGGTGGCGACGCTCACGCCGCGGCCCCCGCCGGCGCCGGCGCCCGGGTCGCGTCCCGCGCCGCCGCGATGAACGCCCGCACCCGGGACAGGTCCTTGACCCCCGGCGCCGACTCGACCCCGCTCGCCACGTCGACGAACAGGGGCCGGAGCCGCCGCACGGCGTCTCCCACCACCTCGGGGGTGAGGCCCCCGGCCAGCGCGAACGGCCGCCCGACCGGCTCGTCCTCCAGCAGCGACCAGTCGAAGCGGGTCCCGGTGCCCCCGTGGCGGCCGGGCACCGCCGCGTCGAGCAGCACGAGGTCGGCGAGGCTCGCCCGGGCCCGGGCGCGCGCCGCATGGCCGTCGACCGCGACGGCCTGGATGACCGCCACGTCGGCCACCCGCCGCACCTCGCAGGGGTCCATCTCGCCGTGCACCTGGGCGTGGGTCAGCCGGCAGCGCGCCGCGGCGTCCCGGACCACGGCCGGGGTGGCGTCCACGAACACGCCGACCCGGGCGACCCCGGCGGGCACCGCCGACATGACCTCGGCGCCGCGGGCGAGGTCGACGTGGCGGGGCCCGACCGGCGAGAGCACGACGCCGATGGCCCAGGCCCCGGCCCGTGCGCAGGCGAGGGCGTCCTCGGGGCGCGTGAGCCCGCAGACCTTGACCCGGGCCCCCGGAGCCGGGGGCGCGTCAGGCATCGAGTCCGGGGAAGGCGGCGGGGTCGTCGGGTCGCCAGCGGGGGAGGTACACGGCGACAAGGGTACCCTCCCCCGCCGCGCTGGTGATGGCGATCGTCCCGCCGAGCAGGTTGGCGCGGTCGCGCATCCCGACCACCCCGAACCGCGGGCGGGGCGTGCCCTCGCGCCCGGCGACCGCGTCCACGTCGAAGCCCTCGCCGTCGTCGGCCACCTCGAGGGTGGTCCCCTCCCGGGCGAACCGCAGCCGCACCGAGATCGACCGGGCGTGCCCGTGACGGTGGGCGTTGGTGAGGGCCTCCTGGAGGATGCGGTAGAAGGTGATGCGCTGGGAGAGCGTGATGCCCTCCTCCCCGAGCGCGTCGCCCTCGACCGAGAACGTCGCCTCGGCGTCGCCGCGGGCCTCGAAGGCCCGCACCGCGTCGGTGAGGATCTCCGGCAGCGTGCGGCTCTCGAACTGGGCGGGCCGCAGGTGCCCGATCAGCTCCCGCATCTCGTGCAGCGCGCCGCCCAGGACCTCATAGATCCGCCCGAGGGCCGGGCGGAGCTTGTCCGGCAGCACCTCGCCGGCGGCCTCGGCGTCCCCGAGCTCGGCCTCCAGGAGCTGGACCTCCAGGAGCGCCACCGAGAGCTGCTGGGTGGGACCGTCGTGGATGTCGAGCCCGATGCGGCCGAGCATGCGCTCGTCGGTCTCGAGGATCTGGGCCATGGCCCGCTCCAGGGAGTCGGCCAGATGGCCGCGCTCGATCGCCCATCCGCATCGGGTGGCGGCGAAGCGCGCCGCGTGCATGCGGACCGGGTCGGGGTCCGGGGCGCTCGGCCCGGCCAGCACGCACACGCCGACCGTGCGCCCCGAGCCGCGCACCGGGATGCCGAGGACGTGCAGCCCGTCGGCCGGCCGCCGCCGCGCCACCTCCCCGCCGGCGGCGCGGACCTCGTCGGCGACCCCGGCATCATCGCCCCGCGCCAGGGCCGCGACGAGCGCCGGGTCGCCGGCGGCGGCGGCCGGGGCCAGGCGCCCGGAGCGCGGGTCGACCCGCAGGAGCAGCGCCGCGCGCACGCCGACGGCCGCCGCGGCGGCGGCGAGCGCCCCCTCGAGGGCCTCGCGCTCACGATCCGCCCCACCCAGATCGGTCGCGGCGATGAGGGCGTCGAGCGGCGTGGGCGCCTGACCGGCGCCTGGTTCGAGCCCCGGCATCGCGCGGAATCCTACCGACGCGCGCCGATCGTCCAGCCCGGGCCTATACCGAGAACTAGCCGCACGGACAGGCGACATGCCCCGGACCGGCCCCTACGCTCCAAGGGGTACGGGGCCGCTGCGGCCCGTTCGATCACCGAGGGAAGCCAAGGCTGAGTGCCCTGATGCCTGTGGTCCGGGTCCTGCTCGTCGACGACAACGCCCAGTTCCGTTCCCTGCTGCGGCGGCTGCTCGACCGTGACCCCGAGATCGCCGTCGTGGCCGAGGCAGGCGACGGCACCGAGGTGCTCGATGCCGCCGGCGACGCCCAGCCCGACGTGGTCGTCATGGACGTCTCGATGCCCGGCATGGACGGCATCTCGGCCACCTACGCGCTCAAGGAGCGCTTCCCCGACATCACCGTGCTGATGCTCTCGGTCGGCGACAAGACCCACGAGCTTGCGGCCGGCCTGGCCGGCGGGGCGGCGGAGTTCCTGCCCAAGGGCGTGCGCACCGACGAGATCGTGGCCGCGATCAAGCGGCACTCCCACCTGGGGGAGCCGGCCTAGCCTGGGGGCGCCGGCCGGGCGCCGCGTCCGGATGCCTACCCGGCGCTCGGGAAGGAGATCCCGGTCAGGGTCATGAAGGCCCCGCCGATGGCGCCGGGGCTGTTGGCGTCGCCGTAGGCCAGCACCCGGCCGTCGGGCAGCACGTCCACCCGGGTCCGCAGGTGCGCCGGGCCGTTCCCGTGGAAGCTGGCCTGGACGAACAGCAGGCGCTCCGCCGGCCGGTGGCCCGGCGGCAGGACGACGATCGGCACGTCCGGGAGGGTGAAGGTGCCTCCGTAGCATTGATCGCCGGGGGTGAGCACGTCCTCGATGCAGGCGAGACCGGTCAGGTGGACCACGCCCGAGCGGTCCCGGAAGAAGGCCGGGGGGGCGAAGCCGCCGCCGTAGGCCCGCCAGGGGGCCGGGCTCGTGGCGAAGGCGGGCTCGCCCGGGGCGCCGATGACATGGAGCGGGTCGCCGGGGGCCAGGGAGGGGTTCGGGTAGGTGCCCGCGAGCGCCCCGCCGGCCGGGACCCCGGCCAGCGTCGCGGCCGGCCCGGGCGGGCCGACCTCGCCCCGGGGGCCGGGGGGCCCGGCCTCGCCCCGCGCCCCGGCGGGACCGGCGACGCCTGCCCGGGCCGGCGTGATGGCGCGCGCGAGCGCGGGCGCGAGATCACGGCGGGCCACCGCACCGTCGCGGATCTGCACCGAGCCGACGCTGCCGCGGGGAAGCGCGGTCACCGCGTAGGCACTGCCGCTCAGGGCGATGACGAGGGCCAGCAGGCCGAGATGGTGCCGGCGCAGGTACCGCCACGCGGCGGATGTGGCGGTGGCCCGGGGCACGGCGGCCAGTATCGGTGAGGCGCGTTCCAGCGTCAACCGGGCCGGCCCGCGTACCCTTCCCGCGTGCCGGATCCCCGCCCGCGCGTCGCCCCCCGGGAGTGGGCCGCCGTCCTCGTCGTGCTCGCCGGCGCCCTCGCGCTGCGGCTCTGGTCCCTGCGCGCCGGGCTGCCCGGGGCGGGGCTCCTCTCGCCCGACGAGGACACCGTGGTCCCCCTGGCCATGCGCATGGCCCGCGACGGCACCCTCGACCCGGACTGGTTCCTCTACCCCACCCTCTACCTGACCCTGCTCGCCTCGGCGCTCGGGGTGATCGGCCTGGTCGCATCCGGGCCGGGCGGGCTGTCGTTCACCTCCGAGGCGGCCTACGCGTGGGATCCGACCCCGGCCATCCTCACCGGCCGGGTCATCTCGCTGGTCGCCGGCCTGGCCCTGGTGGTGCTCACCTGGATGCTCGGCCGGCGCGCCTACGGCCCGGGGGTGGGCCTGGTGGCCGCGGCCGCCGTCGCGGTGGCCCCGGTCGCGGTGGGCTTCAGCCGCATCGCGGTGACCGACATGGCGATGACCGCGCTGCTCGCCGGCGGCCTGGTCGCGCTCGTGGCGGCGGCCGAGACCGGGCGGCGCCGGCCCCTGCTGGTCGCGGCCGCCCTGGTGGGGCTGGCCGCGTCGGTCAAGTACAACGCCGCGCTCGCGGGCGTGGTGGTCCTCGCGGTCGGGGTGGCCTGGGCGCGGCGGGACGGCGCCGGCTGGGGACGGGCGGCGCGCGCCGCCCTCGCCCCCGCCGGGCTGCTGGTGGGCGGGTTCGTGGCCGGCACCCCGGCCGCGGTGCTCGACCCGGTCAGCTTCACCACCGACTTCTGGCGCCAGAACCGCATCGTGGCCGAGGGGTGGCTCGGCTTCGAGGCCACGGGGCCGGGGTGGCTCTACAACCTGCACCCGGTGCTGTCCGGCGCCCTGGGGGCGGGGCTGGTGATCCTGGGCGCCGCGGGGGTCGCGCTGGCGCTCGTCCGCCGCACGCGCCCGGACCTGGTCCTCGCCCCGTTCGCCATCGGCTACTTCGCCTACGTGTCCACCTGGAACGCGCACTTCGACCGCTACCTGCTCCCGATCGTGCCGGTCCTCGCGGTGCTGGCGGCGCGCGCGGGGCTGGCCGGCCTGGCCCACGCCCGGCGCCGGGGCCGGCCCGCGCAGGCCGCCGCCTGGGGGGCGGGGATCGCCCTCTGCCTGGCCGTGCCCCTCCTGCAGTCCGCGGTGGTCGCCCACGAGCACGGGCGGACCGACCTGCGGCTCGAGGCGGCCCGGCGGATCGCGGCGATCGTGCCGCCGGGGGCGCTCGTGGTCACCGATCCGCTCGGCGCCCCGCTGGTCGACCGCGCCGAGGGGACCCGGCTGGCGGCCCGGGGGCTCCCGGTGCGCTGGTTCGAGCTCATCCGCCTGCAGACGCCGCGACCGGGGAGCCGGACCGACCGCCGGCGCGACGTCGGGGCGCTCCGCCGCGGAGGCCTGCGCTGGGTGGTGACCTCGGAGGGCATCGCCGGGCGGGTGCGCGCCGCCCCCGGGCGCTATCCGGTGGAGGTGCGCTTCTACCGCGACCTCATGCGGACGGCCCGGCCGGTGGTGTCGGTGCCGGGCTCGCTCGGGCCCGGGGTGACCCTCTGGGATCTTGCCCGCCGCCCGGTGGCACGGGGTACGCTCGCCGCCGGAACCGTACGTTCCCGCGCTGGCGGGGACCGCGGCTGACCGGTATCGTTGCCGCGTCGCGGGGCCGCGCCGCCGCCGTTTCAGCGGGCCGGTGGGCGCGCCGATAGGGGGATGGTGAACAGCACGGCGCCAGACGGGATCGCCACGGTGACGCGGCCCCCACTTCGGGTGGCCATCGCGGACGACCACCGGCTCATGCTCGACGGCATCAAGCGGGCGCTCGAGACCGCCCCCGACATCCGGGTGGTCGGCGAGGCGATGAGCGGCGAGGAGATGCTCGCCCTGGTCCCCCGGGTGAAGCCCGACGTGGTCATCCTCGACCTGCGGATGCCCCGGGGCGACGGGCTGTCCACCCTGGCGGAGCTGCGCCGGGGCTACCCGGACATCAAGGTCATCATCCTCTCGATGTTCGAGGACTCCGAGCACATCGAGCGCGCCCTCCACCAGGGCGCCCACGGCTACGTGGTCAAGTCGATCAACCCGCTCGACCTGCCCTCCACGATCCGCCAGGTGGTCGAGGGCACGGTGTTCCACCCGCGGGGGACCGGCGCGCCGGAGGTGGCCGTGCCCGGGGCCGCGGCCCCGCCCGCCCAGGCCCCGGCCGGCCTCACGGAGCGGGAGCTCTCCATCCTGCGGCTGGTCGCCGAGGGCCTCTCGAACCTCGAGATCGCCGGACGGCTCTACGTCACCGAGCAGACGGTCAAGTTCCACCTGTCGAACATCTACCGCAAGCTCGGGGTGGCCAACCGGACCGAGGCCACCCGGTACGCATACCGCAGCGGCCTCATCGCCTGAGCGGGGGCGCGCCGCGGGGGGCTAGACTCACCGCGATGCTCCGCCCCCTCCCCGACCCCGACCCGGTGGCCCGCGCCGACGATGGCGAGCCTTCCCAAGATCCGCCGGGGGCGCGGGGGCGATACCGCGCCGCCCGTCCTCGCCGCTCCTGAGCGACCTCGACCGGACGTCCAGCGCCTGGAGGCGTTCGGGCTCACCTGGCTCAACATCGAGGGGCCGACCGAGGCCGAGACCGCGTGGCTGGCCGAGCACCACGAGTTCCACCCGCTGGACCTCGAGGACGTGCTCTCGCGCCGGCGGCAGCGGGCGAAGATCGACGAGTACGACGACTACCTGTTCGTGGTCCTCCACTTCCCGCGGTTCGACAAGCGCAGCGGCCGCCTGCAGGCCGCGGAGCTGAACCTGTTCGTGGCCGAGGACCTCGTCATCACCCTGCCCAACGAGCCGCTGAAGCCGATCAGCGCGCTGTGGACCCGCTGCCAGACCCGCGAGGACGCCCGTGAGCGGTTCATGTCGCGCGGGTCGGCGTACCTGCTGTACGAGATCGTCGACACGATGTTCGACTACTGCTTCCCGATCCTCGACAAGATCGGCTTCAAGCTCGACGCCATCGAGGACGCGATCTTCGAGGGCAAGAGCGACGAGGTGGTGCGCGACATCTCGAACGTCAAGCAGGAGATCATCAACTACCGCAAGATCATCAAGCCGCAGCGGCCCACCCTGCGGATGCTGGAGCGGGCGAGCCAGCGCTACGCGCCCCAGGACCTCGAGATCTACTTCGACGACATCGTCGACAAGAACGAGCGCATCTGGGACAGCCTGGAGAACTACAAGGAGGTGGCCGAGGCGCTCGAGGCCACCAACGAGTCGGTCATCACCCACCGGCTGAACGACATGCTGAAGCTGCTGACGATCATGTCGGCGGTCATCCTGCCGCTCACCTTCATCACCGGCTTCTACGGGCAGAACATCGACGCCCTGCCCTTCGCCCACCACGGGGCGTTCACCCCCGTCGTCCTCGGGCTGATCATGGCCGTGATCGCCGGCGGCCTGCTGTGGTGGGTCCGGAAGCGGCGCTGGCTGTGAGCGGCGGGGGCGACATCATGTGGGCCCCGTGGCGCATGGCGTATGTGTCGTCCGAGCACGGCGACGGCTACGAGGGCCCCCGCTGCGTGTTCTGCCGGGCCCCCAGGGAGCAGGACGACGCGCGCACCCTCATCCTGCACCGCGGCGAGCATGCGTTCGTGATCATGAACCTGTACCCCTACAACAGCGGGCACCTGATGCTCGTCCCCTACGCCCACATCGACCACCTGCGGGCCCTGGACGCCGCGACGCTCACCGAGATGATGACGCTCGCCCAGCGCGCCCAGCAGGTGCTGGAGGACGCCATGCACCCGCACGGGTTCAACGTCGGGGTCAACCAGGGCCGGGCCGCCGGCGCCGGGATCGCCGACCACATCCACATGCACCTGGTCCCGCGCTGGAGCGGCGACACGAACTTCATGCCGGTGATGAGCGACACCCGGGTCATGCCCCAGCATCTGGACGAGACCTACGCGCTGCTCAAGGCGGGGTTCGCCGCGTGACGCTCACCCCGGGGGTCTTCAAGGCATACGACGTCCGCGGCCTGTACCCGGGCGAGATCGACGAGCAGGGCGCCGCACGGGTGGGGCGCGCGTTCGTGGAGGTGACCGGGGCGCGGCGGGTGGCCGTGGGCCACGACGTGCGCCTGTCCTCCCCCTCGATGGCCGCGGCCTTCATGGACGGGGTGGTGGCGGGCGGGGCCGACGTGACCTTCCTGGGGCTGTGCGCGACCGAGATGGTCTACTTCGCCGTGGCCGAGGGCGGCTACGACGCCGGGGCGGCGATCACCGCGAGCCACAACCCCCCGCAGTACACCGGGGCGAAGATGGTGCTGGCGGGCGCGCTGCCGCTCGCGGGGGACTCGGGGATCGGCGAGGTCGGGCGCCTGGCGATGGGGCCGGACCTGCCCGCGGCCGCGGTGCCCGGGGGCCGGAGCACCGACGCGGGCCTGCTCGGGCGCTTCGTGGACGCCTGCCTGGGGATGGTCGACACCTCCCGGATCGGCGGGCTCAGGGTGGTGCTGGACGCGGCGAACGGGATGGCCGGCGTGTACCTGCCGCCGGTGCTCGAGCGCATCGGGATCGACGCGGTCCCCTGCTTCCTGGAGCCCGACGGGCGGTTCCCCAACCACGAGCCCAACCCGCTCCTGGAGGAGAACCGCGCGTTCATCGAGGCCAAGGTGGTCGAGGAGCGGGCCGACCTCGGGATCGCCTGGGACGGCGACGCCGACCGGTGCTTCTTCATCGACGAGACCGGGCAGTTCGTGCCCGGCGACTTCCTGACCGCGCTCCTGGCCGAGCACCTGCTGGCCCGCCGGGGGCCGTCGACGATCGTCTACGACCTCAGGGCGTCCTGGGCCGTGCGCGACGCGGTCACCGCCGCGGGGGGCACCCCGGACGAGTTCCGGGTCGGGCACGCCTTCATCAAGCGGCGGATGCGCGAGGTCGACGCGCTCTTCGCGGGCGAGGTCAGCGGCCACTACTACTTCCGCGACTTCTCCTACGCCGACACCGGGCTCATCCCGGCGCTGCTCGTGCTCGAGCTGCTCGCCGAGCGCGGGCGGCCGATGAGCGAGCTGATCGCGGCCTACCGCGAGCGCTACCACATCTCCGGCGAGATCAACTCCACCGTGGCCGACGTGCCGGGGGCGCTCGGGCGGCTGCGCGAGCGCTACGCCGACGGCCGCCAGGCCGAGATCGACGGCCTCTCGGTGAGCTACGACGACTGGCACTTCAACGTCCGCCCCTCCAACACCGAGCCGCTCCTTCGCCTCAACCTGGAGTCGCTGGTGAGCGAGGCCGACATGGCCCGGCGCCGCGACGAGGTGCTCGCGGTCATCCGCGAGGGGTGAGCACCGCACCGGGCGATGGCGCACCCGCACCGGTGGTGCGGGTGCGCGACCTGGAGGTCCGCTACCAGCGCGGCGCGCAGGCCGCGGTGTCCGGCGTGGGCTTCGAGCTCGCCCCGGGCGAGGGCCTGCTGCTGACCGGCGGGCCGGGCGCCGGCAAGACCTCGGTGCTGCGGGCGGTGCTCGGGCTGGTGGAGACCCCCGTCCCGCGGGTGATGGTGTTCGACCGGCGGCCCGGCGACGAGGCGGCCATGCGCCGGGTGGGCTACGCCCCGCAGCGGTGGCCGTTCACCCGGGGCCTCCGCGCCGGCGAGGTGGCCACCCTCGCCTGCCGCCTGAAGGGCCTGGACGACCCCGCCGCCGCGGCTGCGGACGCGATGCGGCGGGCGGCGCTCACCGACCCCACGGCCCGCGTCGAGCGCCTGGAGATCGAGGACGTGCGGCGGCTGTGCCTGGCCTGCGCGATCGCCGGGACGCCCGACCTCTTGGTGCTCGACGACCCGTGGGAGTTCCCCGAGACCGAGCGCGAGGTGCGCGACGCCCTGGCCCGCGGCGCGGCGGTGCTGGCCGCGAGCGCCGACCCCGGGGGCCTCCCGGCGCTGCTCGGGCGCACGCTCGAGCTGGCCGACGGCGCGCCGGTCGAGGCGGTGTCGGCATGAGCCACACGGTCGCGATCGCCCGCCTGGAGGCCCAGGCCGGCCTGCGGCGCGGATGGCTGCTCGGCCTGCTCGTGCTCGGGCTCCTGGCCATCCTGCTGGTGGCGGTGCTCGCCGCCGGTGAGTCGGGCCTGGAGCAGGCCGATGAGTTCCGCGCCGGCGGGTCCGCGGTGCTCCTGCTCGGCGGCCTGGCCGCCGCGCTCGGCCTGGGCGCGGGCCTTGCCAACCGCGACGCCGACGGCGGGTGGTACGGCCTCCTGATCGGGGCCGGCGGCTCCCGCGAGGCGGTCACCGCGGGACGCCTGGCCGCCCGCGGGGCGCTCATGCTCGGCACCCTCGCGGCCTGGGCGGTGGCCCTGCAGGTGGCGAGCGCCGCCATCGGGCGGGGGCTGGACGGTCCGCTCGCGGTGCACAGCCTGGCGATGGCCGAGAACCTGCTCCTGGTCTTCCTGGCCACCGCGCTCGCGAGCACCGCCCTCGGGCCCGTGGTCTCGGCCGTGGTCGGCCTGATCGTCCACGTCACCGCCCAGGCGCTGGTCAACCTGCAGGCCGCGGCGGACCAGGGGGTGGTGGGAAGCGTGGCCCGGCCGGTCATCCGCTTCACCTACCTGGTGTTCCCCCGCGAGGTGACCAGCCCGATGATCAGCCAGATGCAGGCGCGCGACGTGGCCGGGGTGGCCGCCCCGCAGTTCGAGATCAACCAGTCGGTGGTCGAGATCCCGGCCGCCTCGGGCGGCACGGTGCTCTGGACGCTGTTCTGGTGCGCGCTGCTCGCGGTCGGCGTGATCGCGGCGATGCGCAGGCGCCCGCTGGGCTGATGGACCTGATCGTGTCGCTCCGGCTGGACCGCGAGCGACGGGTGCTCGTGCCGGATGAGGGCCTCGCCCGGCGGGTGCGGGCGTCCTGCCCGGGGGTGTCGGTCACCTCCGGCGCGTGGGCGCCCGGCGCCGACGCCTACCTCGTCGCGCTCGCGGACCCGGGGGGCCTCGACCCGCTGCTCGACGCGCTCGCGGCGGCCATGGGCCCGGAGGCGCGGCTGGTGGCGCTGGTCCCGGTGGCCGGCGCCGCCCGGCCCGCCGAGCTGTGCGCCCGGGTGCTCGCCGCCCGCGGCTTCCGGGTCACCCGCATCGTGCGCGGGGACGCCGAGGACGCGGTGGAGGCGGTCGTCGCCCGCGAGCCCTGCGGCGTGTAGGGCGGGCTACCCCGGGTCGGGGAGCGGCCGGCGGCCGGCGAAGCCGGCGTCCAGGTCGTGCCACCAGGCCACGGCGTCCTCCCCGTGGCGCCAGCACAGCCACACGTCGCGCCCGTCGACGCGGCCGGGGAAGTCGCAGATCCCCGCGCCCAGGTCGCGCACCACGACCTCCCATTCCTGGACGCGCCGCAGCGCCCGGCCGAAGCGGAGCGCCGCCTCGGCCATGCGCCGGGCCTCCGCCCCCCCGCCGTTGTGGGGCGCGTGCCGGGCCAGGTGCGCGATCGCCGCGTCGTCGCCGAGCACGCCGCCGGCCTCCCGCAGCGTGTCGATGGCACGGGTCAGCGGGCCGATCAGCGCCTCGGCCTGCGCCCGGGGGTCACCCGCCGGTGGGTCAGGCGGTGACCGCGTCCCGGTCGACCGGGCGGTAGAGCGTGTCGCGCTCCACCGGGGTGCGGCCGCCGGCGCGGATGAGGTCGCCGATGCGGTCCTGGGTGAGCCCGAGCGGGGTCTGCACCGTGGTGGCGTGGGCGATGCGCTCCTCGGTCAGCGTGCCCGACAGGTCGTCGAGCCCGAAGGCGAGCGCCTCGCTGGTGACCTCCTCGCCCAGCATGACCCAGTGGCCCTTGATGTGCGGGAAGTTGTCCAGGAAGAGCCGCGCCACGGCGATCGTGCGCAGCTTCTCCTCACGCGAGGGCCCGGGCAGGTAGGCGAACTCGGTGTTGCCCGGCAGGAAGGGCAGGGGGATGAAGGCCTGGAAGCCGCCCGGCTGCGCGGCGGCCTCGTCCTGCAGGTCGCGCAGGGCCGCCATGTGCTCGACCTTCTCCTCGGGCGTCTCGAAGTGCCCGAACAGGAGCGTCGCGTTGGTGCGCATCCCGAGCCGGTGGGCCTCCCGGTGCACGGCGAGCCACGTCTCGGCCGGGACCTTGCGGTCGGCGATGATGGCCCGCACCCGCGGGCTGAAGACCTCGGCGCCGCCGCCCGGCATGGTGTCGTGGCCGGCGGCCAGGGTCCGCGCGAGCGCCTCGCGGTGGTCGACCTTGGCCAGGCGGGCCACGAAGTCGATCTCGACCGCGGTGAGGGCCGTGAGCGCGACGTGCGGGAGCGTCGCCTTGAGCTCGCGGAAGAGGTCCTCGTAGTAGGCGAGGGTGTACTCCTTGGTCATCCCGCCCACGATGTGGAGCTCGGTGATGCCGAGGTCCGACAGCTCTCTGGCGCGGTCGACCAGCTGATCGACGGAGTAGGCGTAGGCCCGCTCGTCCTTCTCGGTCCACACCGCGAAGGCGCAGAACCCGCAGCCCACCACGCAGATGTTGGTGGGGTTCAGGTGCGCGTTCACGTTGTAGGTGACCTCGTCGCCGTAGCGGCGTCGGGTCACGCGGTCCGCGGCGGCGCCGAGGTCGGCGAGGGGGGCGTCGGCGTAGAGGGCGGCGGCCTGCTCGGGGCTGATGCGCACGCCGTCCGCGGCGTCCTGGAGGATGCGGTCGATCATGCTCCGGAGGCTAGCAGCGGGCCCCGGCGCCCCCGGCCGATCGGTGCGCCCCGGCCCCTGGGCCAGGGACGTCCGGCACCGGGGGGCCGCTACGATCAGGCCCGTGCCGGAGCACGCGCTCAAGGAGTGGGCGGTCGTCATCGACGCCCTGCTCGCCGGGGACATGACGGTGGTCCTGCGCAAGGGCGGCATCGGGGAGAAGCGCTTCGAGGTGCCCCACGAGCGGTTCTTCCTCTTCCCCACCCACCTCCACCAGCGCCCCGACCTGGTGCGGCTGGAGGCCCGGGAGCGCTTCGCCGCCCCGCTCGCCCGGCGCGAGGAGCCCGATCAGGTGCGGCTGGACGCCTGGTGTGAGGTCCACGCGGCGCACCCGGTCCGCGACCCCGACGCCCTGGCCGCCCTCGCGCCCTTCCACATCCTGTCCGACGACTACGCCGCCGAGCGGCTCCGGTGGCGGCGCACCCAGCCGCTGTGGGCCCTGGTCCTTCGGGCGTCCCGGGTCATCCCGCCGCCGGTGATCGCGGTGGGGCCCGAGCACGGCGGCTGCGTGAGCTGGGTGGCGCTCCCCGAGGGGGTCACCCCCGACGGGGCGGTGCCGGCGCTCGGCGACGAGGACTTCGCGCGGGTGGCCGACGCGGTGGAGGCCGTGCTCGCGGCCGCCACCCCGCGCGCGGAGTAGCCTCCCGGCCGATGAGCTACGCCGAGGAGTTCGACGCGGTGCTCGCCGAGCTGCCCGGCGACTGGGCGTTCTTCGAGTGCCACGTGACCGTCGCCGACCCGCTGCGCCTGGCCGACGCCCGCGTGGCCCTGGCCCGGGCCAACGCCCGGCCGGTCCGGCGCCCGGACGACCACGACTTCGCGATCACCGTGGCCAACACCCACGGCCGCGGGGCGCGGGCCGGCGTGGTGCGCTCGGCCCTGCGCCTGCTGGACGACCTCGGCATCGAGGGCCGGGCCTGGGCGGGCGCGGTCTACGACGCGCTCCGGCCCGCGCCGGCGCACCGCTACGGGCCCTAGGGGCCGTGTGCCCGACTCCGTTGACCGGCCCCTAGCGCATCCGTGTACCGGGACGAGGCCGACCTTGACCTGCTGGCCGAGCTCGCCGGCGTGCTCGACCAGACGGTGACCGCCGCCGGGCTCTCCTCCGGGACGTACCTGATCCTGCGCGAGCTCTGCGGGCGCGAGGACGCCGTCCGGGTGACCGATCTGGCCGGGGGCATGGGCGCGGGGCCCGAGGAGGTCGCCGACCTGTGCGGGCGCCTGGTGCGGGCGGGCCTGGCCGAGACCCGGGCGAGCGGGGTGGCGGCCACCGGCGAGGGCCGGGCCATGCTGGTGGGGGTCGAGGACGCCGCGAACGAGGCCATGCGGGCCTACGTGGTGGATCGTCCCCACTCGGCGACGGTCTACGGCCTGGTCGCGTCGATGCAGAGCGGCCGGTTCACCGTCGAGGACCTGCTCGCGTTCCTGGCCGAGGGGCCCGGCGCGGGCGACCCGGAGGCGTAGGCCGGCCTACCGGCGGGGCGCGGGCGCGGCCCGGACCCAGGGCGCCCAGCCGGGCCGCAGGGCGACCCGCACGAGGGCGCGCCGGCCGCTCATGCGGAACGCCCGGATGACCGCGGCCCGGCCCGCGCGGCGCTCGCCGATCACGAAGCGCATGGCCCGGACCGGCCGCGAGAGCCGGACCTCCACCACCGCGAGCCCCCCGGCGCGCCGCAGGACGCGGGCGCGGGCGCCGACCGGCGCCGGGGCACGGGGCGCGACGGCGGGGGCACCGGGGGCCGGCGGCGGAGCGGGGCCGGCGGCGGGGCCGGGCCCGGCGGCCGGCGCGGGAGCGAGCGGGACCGTGAGCTCCCAGGTGAGCGGCCGCGCGATCAGCGCATCCGGCGTCCCGCCGAGCCGCGGCGCGTGCGGGGCGAGGCTCAGGGCGAGGTCGGCCGGCGGCCCGAGGGCCCCACGCACCGCGGCCCCGTCCAGGACCAGGGAGACCGCGACCGGCCCGGTGCCCGCCGGCAGCGGGCCGGTGGCCGCGCTCCCGTCCGGCGCGAGCGGCACGAGGACCGGGGCCGCGGCCGCCCGGACGGCGATCCGCGCCCGGGCCGCGGCCCAGAAGGGCGCGGGCTCCGCGCCGAGGCGGGCCGCGAGGCCCAGGGGGTCCGGCCCGAGCGCGGCCTCCACACTGACGCCGGCCGGGGTCTCCCGCACCACCAGCCCGCCGGCAGGCGGAGTGGCGCCGGTCCGGGCGAGGTCCAGCACCCCGGCCAGCGCGTCGGCGACCGGGGGCGCGAGGACCGGGGCGGGCGCGCAGGCCACCGGCGAGGGGCCGGCGGGCGCCGGGGCGGTGCCGAACGTCGCCCGGAACTCGCGCACGAAGCCGGCCTGGTCCTCGATCCGGTAGGCCCCCGGCCCGTTGGCGAGCAGCGCGCACGCGGCCCCCGTGCGCATGTGGCGCCAGACGGCGTCCTGCCCGGCGCCACGGACGATGACGTGCACGCGCTCGCGGGGCATCCCGAGGGCGGCGAGCCGGTCGGCGATCGCCCGGGGCCAGGCCAGCCACTGCTCCGGCGCCCACTGGGTGCGGCCCGAGTACGCCTCGATCCAGAGCCCCGCGGAGCGGGAGAGCGCCCGCCAGAAGGGCGCCCAGCCCGCCGGGTCGGCGATCGCCCCCTCCATGAACGCGTACATGTGGACCCGGTCGGCGTAGGTTCCCCCGCCCGGTCGCGGCGTCGCCTGCAGGATGGCCAGGGCCTCATCGAGCGGGACGGCCCCGTCGCCGGCGAACGTGTCGCCGTGGCCGAGCTCGTCCACGAAGACCAGGCCCGCCCCCGACGCGTCGACCCGGGCGATCAGCAGGTCCGCGAGGGCCCGGCCGTCCAGGCCGATGATGCTCGGGGTGAGCGCCGACCCGGCCCCGCCGGAGACCTTGCCGGCCTGGCGGTCGGCGGCCAGCACCGCGGTGGCCGGCTGCTGCTGGACGAGCCCGTCGCCGGCCCCCAGCCCGGGTGACCCGTCGGGCTGCACGCCGGTGAGGGCCCGCACCGAGTCGACCACGTCGTAGACCACGCTCATGCGCGCGGCCGCCGGACCGGCCCCGGCGAAGAGGAGCGCCACCGCCGCGGCCGCGCCCACCCGCCGGGGGCTCACCGCAGGACGCTCTCCCCCAGGGCGGCCCAGACGTCGAGCTTGGTGCGCACCCGGCGGATGACCTCGTCGGTGAACTCATCCGTGTGGGCGTGGCCCCCGAGGTCGGCGGTGCGCACGTCCTCGGCCACCGCCTCCAGCGCCGCCTCGTAGATCGCCCGCGAGGCCCGGGCGGCCTCGTCGGCCGGCATGTAGCCGAGCACCGCGGCCGCCGCGAGGATCATCGCGAGCGGGTTGGCCACGTTCTTGCCCTCGAGGTTCGGCGCCGTGCCGTGGGGGGCCTCGGCCATCACGCAGGAGGGGCGGAAGGCCTCGTCGAACGCGAGCACCAGCGACTCCGCCCCGGCGATCGAGCCGAAGAGCTGCAGGACCATGTCCGAGAGCAGGTCGCCGTCGCGGTTCAGCGTGGGCACGACCAGCGCGTCGCCGGAGTGGCCGACCAGCATGGCGTAGGTGGCGTCGATCAGCATGGGCCGGTAGCGCACCTCCGGGTGGCGCTTGGCCGCGCCGTCGAGCTCCTCCTTGAGCATCCCCTCGTACACCGGCGAGACGGTCCACTTCGGGCCGCCGGCCACCGCCGCGTGCATCTTGCGCGCCTGGAGGAAGCTGAACTCGGCCACCGCGCGGCACACCCGGCGGGAGATGTGCTCCTCGCGCCAGGCCACCTCGTCCATGCCGGTGCCCTCCCGCCACTCGCGCGCGTTGTAGGCGTCGTCGACGGCCATGCGCACGATGGACATGGGCGCATGGATGCCGCCGATCGGCCGCACCCCGGGCAGGCGCCGCCCGGTGCGGATGATGACCTTGCCCTCCACCGCCTCGCGCAGGAGCGCATTGGGGCTGCCGACGTCGCCGGCCTCCTCGGGGGTGATCGTGGCCGCCTTCAGCCCGTAGCCGTGCTCGCGCATCGCGGCGGCGGCCTCGAACACCACCCGGTTGCCGGTGCGGCGGCGGTTCTCCAGGGACAGGTCGAACCGCTCGATGGCGAGGGGCACCCCGGTGACCTCGGGGGCGATCACCCGGAGGGCCTCCTCGAGCAGCTCCTGCCCGGTCTGGTCCCCCTCGAGGACCACCAGCGTCGTCGGCGTCATGGGGCCGAGCATATACCCGGCCCCCGGACCGCCCGCGGCTATGCCCGCATCACCAGGTCGCGCTCGGGCTCGATGCCCCACCGCCGGGCCACCGCCCGCAGGTCGTCGGTGACCGGCCAGGAGTCGGCCCGCTCGTCGCCGTCGTGCCCGGGCGTGCCGCCCTTCAGGGCCATGCAGCCGGCGTTCTCGCCCACGCCGGCGATCTCGGCGACCTCCTCGGCCGACAGGACGACCTCGCGCGGCACCGCCGCGAGCTCCGCCCGCTTCTGCTCGACCGGCTTGGCGTGGGGGCCGGGCTCCTGGATGAGCGTCGGGGCGACCGAGGCCACCGGCGCCTGGGCGAGGGTCCACTGGCAGGAGAGCTGCAACGGCGTGAGGCCGTGCCGCTCGGCGATGGGCCGCACGCGGTCCAGGCGCGCCCGCGCGGCGTCGACCCAGCCCGCCGGGCGGAAGGCCCGGTGGTCCTGGCCGGGGAGGTCCGGCTCGTCGGGCACGTCGTCGTGGAAGACCCCGCCGTAGTCGACCACCCGCGCGAGCACCCGCACGTCCTGCTCGCGGCACACCGGGAGCACCAGGCGCCCGGGCCAGGGCTCGAAGGGGTTCAGGATGATCATGGCCCAGTCGATGAGCGGCCCGAAGCGCTCCAGGCAGCCGATGACATCGAGCGTGAACCCGTTCGCCGGTCCGGGGGCAAGGCCCAGGGCGCGGGTGAGGCCGGCGGCGCGGAGGCCCTCCATCGCGCTCCAGACGACCTCCGACGAGTAGCCGATGCGGTCGGGGTTGTGGAGCATGAGCAGGTCGAAGTGGTCCACCCCGCAGCGCTCGAGGCTGCGCTCGGTCGCCATGCGCAGGTAGCCCGCGTAGTCGCCGGGCCCCCGCAGGCGCGGGTCGGTGAAGCGCGGGAAGCCCTTGGCGCCCTCGCGCTCGCCCTCGTAGAAGTCGTGCCCGACCGCCCCGACGAGGGCGTAGTCCTCGCGGGGGAGGCCCGCGACGGCCTCGCCGACCAGGGTGTCGGCGGCGCCGCGGCCGTAGACGTCGGCGGTGACCACGGTGTGGATGCCGTCGCCGGGGCGGAGCAGCGCCCGCAGGCGGTCCTCCTCCAGCGGGATCCCGAAGTGCATGTGCCGCCCGCCGCTCCAGGAGCCGAGCGCGGTGTGTCCGAGTTCGCTCATGCCGCGAAGCATGGCAGCCGCCTCCGGCCGTGCGCCGGGCGCTCCGTCCCCGCGCTCAGCCCCCGAACGGCCGAAGATGCGTCGCGAGCACCTCGTCCACCTGCTCCTCGAGGGCGGCGATGACCGCCGCGATGCGCGGCGCCAGCGCCTCGCCCACCCCCGCGGCGCCGGCGGCCTCCTCCAGCGCCCGGAGCATCTGCACCAGGTCCCCGGGGAGGCCGTCCTGCACGGCGACCAGCGGGTCGGTGGCGGCGACGAACCCGCCGTAGGCGCGGCGCACCCGCTCGTGGTGTGCTGCCGCGGCGTCGAGCTGGGGAAGCGACGCCAGCGCGCGCTCGGGTGCCTCGCGCCAGCCGGCGAACGCGCGGGCCGCGATCGTGAGCTCGGCCAGGTGCGGCACCGCGCCGGCCCCGGCCAGGTGCGGGTCGCCCCCGCCGGCGAGGCCCTCGGCCACCCCGGCGAGCACGTGCAGGGCCCCGGCCTCGACCATCTCCTCGGCGTGCTCCCAGACCAGCCCGGCCATCACGACCTCGCGCACGCGCCCCGGGTCGGGCTCGGGCACCAGGTCGCCGGCCAGGCACAGGAAGGCCGGCCCCTCGAAGGCGCACAGGTACCAGCGGGGCCCGCCCGGCCGGGGGCCCGGCTCCACCGCGCGCACCCCGGCCGGCGCCCGCCCGGCGCGGGCCGCGGCGGCCCCGGCGGCCGCCTCCAGGCCGGCCAGGAGCGCCTCGACGCCGCCCGCTCCGCTCACCGGCCCCGCCCGGGCCCGGCGTAGACTCCCTCGCCGTGGCCGCCCCCGCCCGACCCCGCCCCGGCGCCCCGCCGCTCCCGGCCACCGCCGTGCTCGCCGCGCGCCTCGGGCCGGTGCTCGCCCGCCGCCGGCGCGTGGCGCTCGCCGGCGCCGACCGCCTGGCCGGCGTGCTGGTGCTCCTCTATGACCACGACGGCGGCCCGCATCTGGTGCTGACCAAGCGCACCGAGACCGTGGCCCACCACCGGGGCGAGGTGTCCCTGCCCGGCGGGCGCTTCGAGCCGGGCGACGGCGACCTCCTGACCACCGCGCTGCGCGAGACCGAGGAGGAGATCGGGGTCCCGGCCCACGCGGTCGAGGTCGTCGGCCCCCTGGACGACGTCCACTCCCCGGCCAGCCACTTCACGGTCTCCCCGTGGGTGGGCACCCTCACCGAGCGGCCCGCCCTGGTGCCCGCCGCCGACGAGATCGCCCGGGTCATCGAGGTCGCGCTCGCCGACGTGCTCGCCGCCGACCTCGGCATCCCGCCCATCCCGGACCGGGCCACGCTGCGCTATCCCCTGCACGGCGAGGACGTCTGGGGCCTGACCGCCCGCATCCTGCACACGCTGGCGGCGGCCACGCGGGCCGCGCTGGCCGGATCCGGACCCGGCTGACCGGCGCGCGGCACGGCCACCGCCGGCCCTCAGCGGGGCGCGCCCCCGCCGGGCTCCGGGTAGAGCCCCTCGAGCGAGGGCCGGGCCGGCAGGTCCGGCGCGGGGTCGCCGCCCGTGGCCCCCGAGACCGCGAGGGTCTCGAGCCGCGCGATCTGGGCCGCAAGCTCGGGCTGGCGGGGATCGTCCGCGGGGAGCGAGCGGGCGAGCGCGGCGACCCGGTCGCGGATCTGCAGCGCGAAGTGGGGCGTCGCCGCCCCGACCAGCCGCGCGAGCTCCTCCTCGTCGGGCACCGGGTAGGTGTGCTCCATGACCGTCATCGCGCCCAAGGGTACTTCGCCCCGCGGCCGCCGTGCCCCCCACCCGGCGGACGGGGCCGCGACCGGGGCGCCGGGGGACGCCGGGCGTAGGATCGCGAGGATGGCGCCCCTTCTCCGCCTGGCCGTCGGCCTCTGGCTCGAGGTGCGGGTCATCCCGGTGCTCATGTGGTCCTACTCGGCCGTGACCCTGGGCACCGCGGTCGCCTGGCGCGACGGCCCCCCGTGGGTGGCGGGCTACCTGGCCGCCATCGCCGTCGGCGTGCTCCTGCAGGGGCTCGTCGCCCACTGCGCGAACGACCTGGCCGACTGGCGCTCGGGCACCGACCGCGACCCCGCCCCCCGGATGCTGAGCGGCGGGAGCGGGGTCATCGCCGCCGGCCTGCTCACCCCGGCCGAGCTCCGGGCCATCGGCCTCGGCGCCGCCGCGCTCGCCGCGGCGATCGGCCTGCTCATGGCCCTGGCCGCCGGGTGGCCGGTCCTCCTCTTCGGCGCCGCGGGCCTGGCCGGCGCCGTCCTGTACAGCCTGCCGCCGGTGCGGGCCGCCTACCGACCGGTCGCGGGCGAGGTCGTCGCCTTCGCCTGCGTGTGGGGCTGCACGGCCGGCGCGTACCTGCTCGCCCGCGGCGCCGTCTCGGGCGAGGCGGCGCTCGCCGGCGCCGCGTACGCGGCCGCCTGCGTGGCGATGCTCCTCATGCACCACGTGCTGGACCGCGGCCCCGACAGCCGGGCGCTGCCGCCCAAGCGCACCACGCTCGTGCGCTTCCCGGCGGCCGGCCGGCGCCTGGCCGCCGCCTGGGGCGCGCTGGCCGCCGGGCTGGCCCTCCTGCTCGCGGTGGTCGCGCACCCGGCCTACCTCGCGCTCGCCGGCGCGCTGCTGGTGGCCCTGGCCGCCCACCTCGGGCTGCGCGCGGACGATCCCGCCTCGGTAACCCGGGCCGAGATCGTGGTCATCGCCTGCTCGATCGCCGGCGCACTGGCGACCGCGGCCATCCTGACCCCCGCCCTGGTCTGGGCCCTCATCCCGCCGGCGCTGCTCGTCCCGGCCGAGCTCCGCCTCTCGGGCCTGGCCCGCCGGGCCGCCCTGGCCCGCCGCGAGCACCTCGGCCTCGCCCCGGGCGCCCCCGCGCCGGAGCCCGGCGGCCCCTGAGCCGGGCCGGGCCTCACGGCGACCCCCAGGGCGGCCCGCCCTCCGCCCGCCCCCAGAGCCCGCGCCCGGCCCGGCGGGCATCCCGCTCCAGCCGGGCGAAGAGCGGCGCGTGGCGGGTGTTCGGCGCGAAGGGGAAGTCCTCGGCCAGGCCGCGGCGGACCATCTCGGCATTGGCCATCCGTCCCCCCACCCACACGTAGGCGAGCAGCCGCCCGTAGCGGTCGCGCACCTCCCGGTCGGTCTCCAGGCGCACCCACCGGCCGCCGACCATCCGGGCGTTGGCCCGCATCGCGGCGCCGGCCAGCCGCTCCACCGGCTTGCGCGGGTGGTGGAGCTCGGGGGTGTCGATGCCCAGGTACCGCACCGTCCCGACGCCGCCCACCACGATGGTGTCGCCGTCCAGGACCCGCTCCACGCGCCCGCCGGCGGGCGCGGCCGGGCCGCCGCACCCGGCCAGCAGCAGCGCCGCGACCAGCGCCCCGAGCGCGGGGCGGCGGCGGTCGCGGCGGCCGGGGGGACCCCCACCCTCGGGTATCATCGGCCGGGCGCGCCGGATTCCAGGGGAGAGTGCGTGGCCCAGAGGGACGACGACAAGCTGGTCCGCCAGCTCTCGCTGGTCGCGTACCTGATGTCGCTGCAGCGCCCGGTCACCGCCGAGGAGGTCCACGAGGCGGTGGAGGGCTATGGCGGGATGAGCGAGCAGGCGTTCCTGCGGCGCTTCTACTCCGACCGCTCGGAGCTCGAGGGCGTGGGGCTCAAGCTCACCGTCGAGCGGCCGAGCGACGACCCCTTCCAGGGCGACCTCTACGCCCTGCCCCCGGAGAACTACTACCTCCCGCCGATCGAGTTCGACGACGCCGAGCTGTCGGCCCTGCACACCTGCCTGTTCCTGCTCGAGGGGCAGTTCGCCTACGCCGAGCCGCTGCGCCTGGCGCTGCAGCACCTGACCCTGGGCCGGCCGAGCCCGCTGGACGACCGGGCGGCCAGCACCGTCGCGGTCAACCTGCTCGGCTCCGGGAGCCCGGCCGAGGTCGCCTCCCATCTGATCAAGATCGAGGCGGCGATCAGCCGGCGGAAGACCATCCGCTTCACCTACTACTCGATCGGGCGCGACGAGCGATCCGAGCGTGAGGTCGATCCCTACACCCTGCTCTACATGGCCGGGAACTGGTACCTGGTCGGCCACGCACACGAGCGCGACGCGCTGCGCTGCTTCCGGCTCTCGCGCATCGAGGGCCGCATCACCTTCCGCTCGCGCGCCGAGCACGACTTCCCGCCGCCGACCGAGGTCGACCTCTCCCGCTACCGCGACCGGGCCCCCTGGCAGCTGGAGGACCCCGCCGGCACCGCCCGCGTGGCCCTGTCGCCGACCATCGCGTGGTGGGTCGACCGGATGTTCGGCGGCCACGGCACGGTGGAGGGCCGCGTGGACGGGTCGGCCGTCTACACCACCGAGTACGGCAGCCGCCGCGAGCTCCTCACCTGGGTGCTCGGCCTGGGGCCGGAGGCCGAGGTCGTGGAGCCCGCGGACCTGCGCGAGGCCGCCGTGGCGGCCCTGGTGCTGGTGCGCGACCGCCACCGGGCCGGCGCCGCCGAGCGCCCCCGGCCGGCTGCGCCGGCCGCCGCCGGCGAGGCCGATGCCGCCCCCCCGCCCTCCGCCGCCACCCCGGCGGTCCCCGAGCGCCTGGTCCCGGTGGAGCGGATCTCCCGCCTGCTCGCGCTCATGGCCCGGCTGCTGGATGCCTGCGGGCGCTCGCGCGAGGCCTCGATCCCCTGCGCGGAGCTCAGGCGGGAGCTCAACCTCAGCCAGCCGGCGCTCGAGGAGGACCTCACCCTCCTCAACCTGATCAACTTCGGCGGGGGCTGCTACGCGCTCTACGCGCAGGTCGACGGCGACGCGGTCACCGTGCAGAAGGAGATGTACGGCGACCAGTTCGCCCGGCCCGCGCGCCTGTCCCCCCTGGAGGCGAAGGCGCTCCTGTGGGCGCTGGACTTCATCGGCGACCGGCTGCCCATCGTGGCCGAGCGGGCGCTCGGGTCGGCCCGGCGGAAGATCGAGCAGGCCGTCGGCGACGCCGCCGGGGTCACCGGGGTCGAGCTCGGCCGCGTCTACACCGCCAACGCCGGGGTGGCCGACGCGGTCACCGAGGCGATCCGCGAGGACCGGGTGCTCGAGATCGAGTACTGGACCGAGTCGCGCGGGGCCATCACCCGCCGCGCGGTCGAGCCCCACCTGCTCATGAACGCGCGCGACGCCTGGTACCTGGTCGCCCACTGCCGGCGGGCCGGCGGCCAGCGCACCTTCCGGCTCGACCGGGTCCGCAGCGCCCGCGTGCTCGACGAGCGGTTCGACCGGCGCGACATCGACGCCGGCCAGTACCTGCCCTGGGCGGAGCGGGCGGCCGGCGGCGGCACCGCCGAGCGGGCCTCGGTCTGGTGCAGCCCGCAGATCGCCCGCTGGCTGGTGGAGGAGCACCGGCCCGCCGAGCGCTTCGCCGACGGCTCGGTCCTGATCGAGATCCCCTACGCGAGCCAGGACTGGCTGGTCAAGGAGGTCGTCAAGCACCAGGGCGAGGCCGTGCTGTTCGAGCCCGTCGCGATGCGCGGGGTGGTGGCCGCCCACGCCGAGCACATGCTCGGCCGCTACGGCCGGGCCCGGGTCGCGGCGCCGGCGCCGGCTCATGCCGCCCCCCGCCCCGGAGCCGCCCAGTAGCGCTGGCCCTCGCCGCGGAGCACGAAGCCGTCGACCTCGAGCAGCGCGAGCGCGGCGGCCACCGGCCCGGGGTCCTCGGCGAGCGCGGCGGCGAGCTGATCGGCCCGCAGCGGCTCGCGCCGGAGCAGCGCGCACACGCGCCCGGCGAGCCCGGTGGGCTCGGCCACCCCCGCCCCGTCGGCCTCGCGCCAGCCCGCGTCGGGGATCTCGTCGACGACGTCGTCGGCGCCCTCGCAGAGCGCCGCCCCGGCCCGGATCAGCGCGTGACAGCCCGCGGCGAGCTCCGCGCGGGGGGGTCCGGGCACCGCGAGCACCGGCCGCCCCTGCTCAAGCGCGAAGTCCGCGGTGATGAGCGCACCGGAGCGGGCGCCGGCCTCGACCACCACGACGGCCTGGGCCATCCCGGCGACGATCCGGTTGCGCGCCGGGAAGCGCCAGGGCGCCGGCGGCGTGCCCGGCCAGTACTCGCTCACCACCAGCCCGGTCGTCCGGATGCGCCCGGCGAGCACACGGTTCCGCCGGGGGTGGACCACGTCCACCGCGCTCCCGAGCACCGCCACGGTGGGCGACCCGCCCTCCAGCGCCCCCTCGTGCACGGCCGTGTCGATCCCCCGGGCGAGCCCGCTCACCACCACCGCGCCCCGCCTGGCGAGGTCGTGGGCCAGGTCCCGGGCGAACCGGCCTCCCGCGGCGGTCGGCGTGCGGCTCCCCACCACCGCGACCACCGGGCCCTCGGCCACCCGGGCCAGGACCGGGCGGGCGGCGCCGGCGAGGAAGAGCCCGAACGGCGGGTCGAAGACCTCGCGCAGCCGGGCCGGGTAGCCGCGCTCGGGCAGGGCGACGTGCCCGATCCCCGCCGCCGCGAGGGCGGCCTCCGCGGTGCCCCGGTCGAATGCCGCGCGCACGGCGAGCACCCGGGCCAGCAGGGCGCCGTCGAGCCGCATCACCGCGCCGAGCGCCTCCGCGCCCGCCCCCCAGAGGGCCGCCGGCCCTCCGAGCGCGCGGGCGGCGCGCTGGAGGTCGCGTCCCAGCTCGGCGGCGAGGCGGGCGAGGCCGAGCGGCCAGTCCGGCCCGCCGCTCACGCCGCCGCCCGCCCCGTGAGCGCCGCCCGGTACTGCAGCGCCTCGGCGAGGTGGTCGACCCCCACGCGCTCCGCGCCGGCGAGGTCGGCGATGCTCCGGGCCACGCGGATGACGCGGTCGACCCCCCGGGCCGAGAGCCCGAGCCGGTCGATGGCCGCGCCCAGCAGGCGCGTGCCGGCCGCATCGAGCGCCGCCGCCCGCCGGGCGGCCGCCGGTCCCAGGCGGGCGTTGGGCGCCCCCTGGCCGCGCCCGGCCTGTGCCGTCCGCGCCCGCACGACGCGCGCCCGCACCGCCGCGCTCGGCTCCGGCCCCCCGGCACCGAGCAGCTCCTCGCGCGAGAGCCTCGGCACCTCCACCCGCAGGTCGATGCGGTCGGCCACCGGACCCGAGAGCCGGGCCCGGTAGGCCTCGGCCCGCCCCGGAGGGCAGGCGCACGGGCGCGTGGGGTCGCCGTCGAACCCGCAGGGGCACGGGTTGCCCGCACAGACCAGCAGCGGCTCGGCCGGGAACCGCGCGGTGGTCATGGCCCGGGAGACGTCGATCCGCCCCTCCTCCAGCGGCTGGCGGAGCGCGTCCAGCGCCGCCGGCGCGAACGCGCAGACCTCGTCCAGGAACAGCACGCCCCGGTGGGCCAGGGAGACCTCCCCCGGCCGGGGCAGGCGGCCGCCGCCGACCAGGCCGACGGCGGAGATGGTGTGGTGGGGGGCGCGGAACGGGCGCCGGGTGACCAGGGGGCGGCCGGGGTCGAGCAGCCCGGCGACCGAGTGGATGCGGGTGACGGCGATCGCGTCGGCGACGTCCAGCGGCGGGAGGATCCCGGGCAGGCGGCGGGCGAGCATGGTCTTGCCACCCCCCGGGGGCCCGATCATCAGCAGCGAGTGCGCGCCGGCCGCGGCGACCTCGAGCGCCCGGCGGGCGGGCGCCTGGCCCCGGACCTCCGCGAGGTCGGGGCCCCCGCCGCCGTCGGCCGCGGCGAGGAGCGCGGCGGCGTCGACCGCGGGCGGCCGGGGCTCGGCCCGGCCGGCCAGGAGGTCCACCGCCTCGCGCAGGGTGGCCGCGCCGAGCACCTCCACCCCGCCGACCAGGGCCGCCTCGGCCGCGCTGGCCTCGGGCACCAGGAACCGCCGCCAGCCCCGGCGCGCCGCGTGCTCGGCCATCGCGAGCGCCCCGGGCACCGGGCGCAGCGCCCCGTCGAGGGCGAGCTCGCCGACCGCGCCCACCCCGGCGAGGGCGTCGGCCGAGAGCTGGCCGGACGCCGCGAGGATCGCGATGGCGATGGGCAGGTCGTACTGGGGGCCCGCCTTGCGCAGGTCCGCCGGCGCCAGGTTGGCCACGATGCGCCGCGCGGGCACCCCGAAGGCCTGGTTGACCAGCCCGGAGCGCACCCGCTCGCGCGCCTCCTGCACCGCGGTGTCGGGGAGCCCGACGACCGCGAAGGCCGGGATGCCCGGGCGCAGGTCGACCTCGACCTCCACGGTGGAGGTGTCGATGCCGAGGACTGCGGGGCTGACCAGCCGGGCGACCATGCCGGGGAGGGTGGCGCGCGGCCCTCACCCGGTTCCCGAGCCGATCGTGCCGGAGTCCGCGCCGCGCCGTGCCGGTCGCCGTGACGCCCTGTCACACCGCGACCGGCACACCCTCGTCACCGGACCGGCACACGTGGTGCGCATCCGGCGTGGACCGGCTGCGCCACCCTCCGTGCATGGGAGCGAACGCGGTGACGGGCAGGCGCGGCGAGGACGCCGCCGAGCGCTGGATGCGCCGGCGGGGCTGGGTGGTCCTCGCCCGCAACTGGCGGGGTGGTGGCGGGGAGCTGGACCTCGTCGCGCTGCGGGACGGGATCGTCGCGGTCTGCGAGGTGAAGACCCGGGGCGACGAGGCGGCCCTCGCCGACCCGGTGCGCCGGGCCCAGCGCGAGCGGGTGGTGCGGGCGACGGCCGCCTTCCTCGCCCGGCGACCGCACCTGGCCGGGGCCCTCGTGCGCTTCGACGTGCTGACCGTGCGCGCGGGGGCGGCGGGCCTGCGGGTGCGCCACCTGGCCGGCGCGTTCGACGGGCCGCCCGGCGCCGGTCAGGGCTCGAACAGGCGGAGCTCCGCGTAGGCGGCGGACCGGAAGGAGCGGCGATGCAGCGGACAGGGGCCCTCGGCGCGGATGGCCTGCTGATGGGCGGGCGTGCCGTAGCCCACGTGGGCGCCGAAGCCGAAGGCCGGCCACGCCTCGGCGACCGGGCCGGCCATCAGGCGATCACGCACGGTCTTGGCCACGACGGAGGCCGCGGCGATGGCCGCGCTCAGACGGTCGCCGCCGACCACGTGCTGATGGACGGGGGCGGCGGGGCCCAGGCGGAAGCCGTCGACGAGGGCGAGGTCCGCCGCCGGGTCGACGCCGGCCAGCGCCCGCGCCAGCAGACGCAGGTTCGTGCGGTGCAGGCCGTCCCGGTCGATCGTCGCCGGGCTCGCCGAGACGACCACCACGTGCGCGGCGTGGGTCATGACCGCCTCGGCCAGGCGCTCGCGGGCGAGCGGGCTGAGGCGCTTGGAGTCGTCGAGGTCGGCGAGGGCCCGGCGCGCGCGGCGCCCGAGCGCCGGGATGTCCAGGCAGACGGCGGCGGCGACGAGCGGGCCGGCGAGGCAGCCGCGACCGGCCTCGTCGGCGCCGGCCACGCGCCCGTCGCAGCGCCGGCGGTCGGCCCGCAGCAGGCGCGCCCCGGGGGGCAGGGGTCCGCGCGACCCGCGCCCCCGGGCCGGCGGCCCGCCCGGGCCGGGAGGGGCGGCGCGGGCCGCCGGGACGGCGGCGGTGGCCGGGATGACCCGGGGGGCGGCGGGCGGATCGGCCGGGGGGTGCGTCACTGCGCGGCAGGGTATCGGCGGGCCCGGACCCCCGGCCGGCGGCGGCCCCGGAGGCCGCCGGGGCGCACCGGCTCCGGCACCCGGCCGCGCCGGGCGCCTACCGCGCGCCCCACCCCCCGTCGACCGAGAGCATGGAGCCGGTCATGAAGTCCATCCCGTCCTGGGCCAGGAGCAGGCACGCCTTCGCGATCTCGGACTCGGTCCCGAAGCGGCCGACCGGGTGCTGGGACAGGAAGAACGCCTCGGCCGCAGCCGGGTCGGGGGCGCCCGCGAAGATGTCGGCGACCATCGGCGTCACGATGGTGCCGGGGCAGATGGCGTTCACCCGCACCCCCGTCCCCGCCAGCTCGAGCGCGGTGGCGCGCGTGAGCTGGGCGATCGCCCCCTTGCTGGTGACGTAGGCGGCCGCCCCCGGACAGGCCTTCAGCCCGAGCACCGAGCAGTTGTTGATGATCGCGCCCGACCCGCGCTCGAGCATGTGGGGGATGACCGCCCGCGACATGAGCCAGGTGCCGCGCACGTTGACCGCCATGGTCAGGTCGAAGACCTCCGGCGTGGTCTCCCAGGTGGTGCCGGCGAAGAGCACGCCGGCGTTGTTGAACAGCACGTCGATCCGGCCGTGGCCGGCCAGGACCTCATCCACGACGCGCCGGCAGTCGTCCTCGACCGAGACGTCCTGGCGGATCGCCGAGAGCACGACGCCCTCGCCCTGCGCCTCGGCGACCGCCCGGTCCAGCGCCTCCTGCCCCCGCCCCGTGATGACCACGCTCGCCCCGTTGCGGGCGAACTCCAGCGCGGTGGCGAACCCCAGCCCCTTGCTGCCGCCGGTGATGAGCACGACCTTCTCGCCCAGAAGCGTCATGATGCTCCCTCGTTGGCCCACTGGTGTGCGCGGGATCGGCGGCGACGCTATCGGGGGCGCCCGTCGAGGACAAGGACGCCGAGGCGGTCACCCGGGCCGTGGGGGCCGGTGGGGGGCGCGACCGCGACGCCGATCGGCGGCGACCGCCGGCGTCGTCGGACCGACGCCGGCCAGGGAGCGCCTCGCCCTCCCGACGCGGCTCCGGTGGGCGCCGGCGGCCCCTGCCCCC
>JALOLS010000081.1 GCA_025455865.1 Thermoleophilia bacterium | reverse complement strand
TCCAGCAGCTCGCCCACCGGCACGGCCGGCGGGAGCGGGGCGTTGGTGCGCTCGTCACGCCCGGCGTAGGTCACGACCAGGTGTGAGCCCGCGGCCATGAGGGCGTCCAGCAGGAGCTGGCGGTCCTCGCCGCGCACGTCGCGGTCGCCCACGTGCGGGTCCCCGGCGAGCAGGTCGTCGCCGTCGGGGGCGCCCGCGCGCGGGAAGGCCCCGTCGTCGAGCCCCATCAGGCAGACCACCCGGTGGGGCACCGAGCGCATCGGGACCAGGGTGCAGACGGTGAGGTGGCCGGTGCGGAAGTTGGCCCGGGTGGGCCGCCCGCGCAGGCGGTCGGCGAGCAGGTGGCGCACCTCATCCAGGTCGACCGGGTCCTCGGCGCCGCCGGCCTCCTCGACCGCGCCGGCCAGCAGTCGCCCGAGCTCCTCGCGCTGCCAGGCCTCATGGGGGGCCGCCTCGGCCAGGGCGTCGGCCGCCGCGGTGATGGCGGCCGCCCACTCGTGCAGGGCGCGCGGCCCGGCGTCGAGGTCGCGCATCGCGTCCCCCAGGCGCGTGACCAGCTCGGCCAGCCGGCCCGCGAGGTCCGCCCCCTGGGCCCCGACCTCGTCCAGGGGCAGCACCCCCCCGACCAGGCGCGCCTCCTCGTCGGCCATCGCGGCGCCGAGCAGGATGCGGTCCAGGCCCGCCCGCCAGGTCCCCTCGGCCACCCCGTCCAGGTCCCAGGCCGCGCGGTGGGCGGCGTCGAGCCCCCACCGCACGCCGGTCGCCGCCACCCACCCGGCGAGGGTGGCGAGGTCGTCCTCATCCAGGGCGAACCGGCGGCGCACGGGGGGCCGCCCGGCCAGCGAGAGCACCTCCGACGCCCCCGCCCGCCCGCCGGCCATCGCCAGCACCTCGGCGACGACCCCGAGCAGCGGGTTGGTCTGGCGCAGCGACCGGTCGGCCAGCCGCACCCGCAGGTCGGGTGGCCGCGCGGCGGACGGGCCGGAGCCGTCGCCGCCGAGCACCGCGGTGACCAGGGGCGCGAACGCCTCGACGTCCGGGCACATGACGATCACGTCGCGGGGCTCGAGGGTGGGGTCCTCCTGCATGAGGTGCAGCACCGCGTCGCGCAGCACCTCCACCTGGCGCACGCGGCCGTGGCAGGCGTGGACCTGCACGCTGCGGTCGCCGGGGTCCAGACAGGGCAGGGGGCCGGCCCCCTGCCCGGGGGGCCGGTCGGCGCGGACGTCGGCCTGCAGGCGCCCGAGCAGCGTGTCCGCCGGGGCGGGGCCGGCGTGATGGGCGCCCGCCCCGTCACCGCCACCCATGATGAGCTGCATCTCCCGCGCGTCGCGCCCCCATGAGGCCAGCAGGGGGTTGCGCGCCAGGTGGGCGGTGCCGTCGTCGGCCCGGCGGCCGGAGGCCGGGGCGGCGCCGCGCCGCGCCTCGACCGCGCTCCAGAGCGCGGGGGAGGGGTGGAGCAGGAACAGATGCGCGTCGCGCGCCGCGGCCAGCGCGCGCAGGACCTCCAGGTAGGTGGCGGGAAGGCGCGTGAGCCCGAACACCGCGAAGCGGGCCGGGAGGTCGGCGAGGGCGGGGTCCTCGCGCAGGCGCGCGCACGCCGGGCCGACGCGCTCGGCCGGCGACGCGACGCCGAGCCGGTCGCGCAGCCCCCGCCACAGGAGCGGCTGCCAGCCCTCCCCGGGGTCGGCCCGGGCCCACTCCAGCAGGAGGGCCGGGCGGTGGACCCCGTAGCGGTCGAACAGGTCGGCCACGTGGCGCACGGCGGTGAGGCGGCCGGGGCCGGTGAGCTGCCCGCGCACCGGCGCGAGCCGGGGATCGGCGGCCAGCGCGTCGACCACGCCGAGGAGCGGCCAGGCGAGCCGCTCCGGGCGCCACGGGTCATCCGCCGGGTCCAGCCCGGTCGCCGCCGCGAGGGCCTGGCCGACCAGCCGGCCGGGGAAGGGGAACCGCAGGTTGGCCGCGACGCCGTCCCCGGTGCCCGCGCCGCCCGCGCCGAGGCGCGTGGCCAGCGTCTGCGCGAGCCAGCGCTCCACCCCCCGGGTCGGGACGGCCACGACCTCGGGCGCCAGGGGATCGTCGGGCGGGGCGGCGAGCAGGTCGGCGAGGGCCCCGGCCAGCGCGTCGGCCCGCTCACCGCGGTGGACGTGCAGCACGCTACGCGCTCGCCGCGGGCGCGAGCAGCCGCGCATAGCCCGCGCACACCGCCTCCCAGGTGACCTCCTCCGACTGCAGGCGCCGGCCCCAGGCGATGCGCTCCGGGTCGCGCGCCCACGCCCCCGAGAGCAGGTCCGGCCGGGGACGGATGCCCACGCGCCACAGGTTCAGCCGGTCGGCGTCCCAGCAGCAGGCGACCGTGGCGTCGTCGCTCACGCCGCCCGCGGTGTGGTCGTGGATGGCCCGGCAGAGCACCTCGAGCCGGGCGCCGGTGATCCCCGCGACCGCCGGGACGACCTCGCGGCAGAGCAGGGCGGCGCGTGGGCCGTGGCCGGGGTCGTGGCCGTCGTCCCACCGGCAGGCGTCGTGCAGGAGCGCGAAGCAGAGCACCGCGAGGGCGTCGGCGTCCGGGCGGGCCTCGGCCTGGCCGAGTCCGGCCACCGCCACCCGCCGCCAGTGGGCCTCGCCGTGCAGGCGGGAGTCGATCGACGGGCCCGCACACGCCAGCAGGCCGGCCACCACCGCCCCGAGCCCACCCGGCCCGCTCATCCGTCCATCCAGGGCGGGCGGACGCGGGCCAGGGGCCACCCGGCCCGGGCCCGGCGGCGGATCTCCTCCACCGGGGCGCCCCGGGCCCGGCGACGGGCGACGAGCTCGTCCAGGGTCACCCGGAACCCCCGTGCCTGCGCCCACCGGACGTCCTCGGGGTCCACCGGGCACACCAGGTCCGCCCGGACCAGGCCGGTGTCGCCGCCCGGCACGACCGCCGAGTGGCACCGGCACACCAGCAGCCCGCGCGCCTCGGCCAGCCGGGCCTGGTGGGCGTCCAGTCCGCGCTCCCAGTCGTGGTCACCGTCCTCCGGGGGGTCGAGGTCGTCGGCCCAGAGGATCTCACCCAGGATGAGGTGCGGGGTGGCCTGGGGCAGGCGGACGAAGTGTGTCGGGCGCGCGGGCATCGCCCGGTGGTCGCCCGCCGCCGCCGCCGTCTTACGGGCAGCCCGTCGCGGTCAGCCCCGGCGCATCAGCCGCGCGACGACCGCGAGGATCTCGTCGGTCATCTCCTCCGGCGTGCCCTCGCCGTGGCCGCCCACCACGCAGTGGCGGGTGTGCTGGTCGAGCAGGCCGAGAGCCACCTTGTCGAGCGCCGCCTGCACCGCGGAGATCTGGGTGATCACGTCGATGCAGTAGCGGTCCTCGTCGATCATCCGCTCGATCCCGCGGACCTGGCCCTCGATCCGCCGCAGCCGCACCCCCAGCTGGTCCTTGGTGGCGCTGTATCCCCGCGTGGTGGCCATGGTCCTCCCGGCGTCGCCCGGATGCTCTGACGTACCATACCCCGAGACGGTATTGCCGGCCAGGCGCTGGACACAGGTAGGGGGTATGGGTATATTGCCCTCGACCCCGGGCGAGGAGCGCCGTCATGGGCACCACCGATCAGGTCCACCGCGCCGCCGAGGCCCCCTCGTGAGGGCGGCCGCCCGCCTGGCCGGCTTCGGCGCCCTGCTCGCGGTGGTGGGTGGGGCGGCGGCGCTGGCCGGCCAGGCGATCGGGCCCGACCCCGGCCCCGCGGCGGCCGGCGACCACCACGACGCCGCGCCGGCCCCGCCCGCCGGCGCCGCACCGGCCGCGGTCGGCGGGCTCGCGGTGAGCGACGCCGGGCACGCGCTGGTGCTCGGGCGCACGACCTTCCCGGTCGGCCGCCCGGCGCCGCTGCGGTTCCGGATCACCGGGCCGGACGGCGGCGCGGTGCGGGCGTTCGACGTCGAGCACGAGCGCCGGATGCACCTCATCGTGGTCCGCCGCGACGGCAGCGGCTTCCAGCATCTGCATCCGTCCATGGCGCCGGACGGGACCTGGACCGCCCCGCTCCGCCTGGCCGAGCCGGGCGCCCACCGCGTGTTCGCCGACTTCTCGGCGGGCGGCCGCCCGATCACCCTGGGCGCCGACCTCGCCGCCGACGGCCCGGCGCGCTCGCGCCCGCTGCCCGGCCCGGCCCCCGTCGCGGCCACGGCCGGCGGGTACCGCGTCGCCCTGGACGGCGCCCCGGCCCGCGCGGGCGCCGAGGCCGACCTGCGGTTCACCGTCACCCGGGGCGGCCGCACGGTGCGGACCGAGCCGTACCTCGGCGCGGGCGGCCATCTGGTGGCCCTGCGCGAGGGCGACCTGGCGTTCCTGCACACCCACCCGGCCGGCCACGGCGGCGCGGGCGCGGGCCCGATCGCGTTCCGGGCCACGTTCCCGACGCCCGGCCGCTACCGCCTCCACCTCCAGTTCCGGGCGGCCGGCGTGGTCCGCACCGCCGGGTTCACCCGGGCGGTGGCGCGGTGAGCCAGGCCCGCCTCGACCTGCCCATCACCGGCATGACCTGCGCCTCGTGCGCGATGCGGATCGAGAAGCGGCTGAACCGCATCGACGGCGTCGAGGCCAGCGTGAACTACGCCACCGAGACCGCGCGGGTGGCCTTCGACCCGCAGGTGGTGGCCCCCGAGGACCTCGCCCGGGCGGTCGAGGCGGCGGGCTACCGCGCCACGCTGCCCCGGCCCGCCGACGCCGAGGCGCCGGCGGCCGTGGTGGACGAGACCGCGGCGCTCCGGCACCGCCTGGTGGTCTCGGCCCTGCTCAGCCTGCCGGTGCTCCTGCTCGCGATGGTGCCGCCGCTGCAGTTCGACAACTGGCAGTGGCTCTCGCTCACCCTCGCCGCCCCGGTGGTGGTCTGGGGCGCGTGGCCCTTCCACCGCGCCGCCTGGGCCAACCTCCGGCACGCGACCGCGACCATGGACACGCTGATCAGCGTCGGCGTGCTCGCCGCCTTCGCCTGGTCGCTGTACGCGCTGTTCCTGGGCGACGCCGGGAGCCCGGACATGCGGATGAGCTTCGATCTGGTCCCCGAGCGCGGCGGCGGGGCGCACGAGATCTACCTCGAGGTCGCCTCGGTGGTGACCGTCTTCATCCTGGCCGGGCGCTACTTCGAGGCCCGGGCCAAGCGCCGGGCCGGGGCGGCGCTGCGCGCCCTGCTCGAGCTGGGGGCCAAGGAGGTCGCCCTGCTCGGGCCCGACGGCGGCGAGCGCCTGGTGCCGGTCGAGGACCTGCGGGTGGGCGACCGCTTCGTGGTCCGTCCGGGCGAGAAGGTCGCGACCGACGGCGTCGTGGAGGAGGGCCGCTCGGCGGTCGACATGAGCATGCTGACCGGGGAGCCGGTGCCGGTCGAGGTCGGGCCCGGGAGCGAGGTGGCCGGGGCGACGGTGAACGCCGGCGGGCGCCTGGTCGTGCGGGCCACCCGCGTGGGCGCCGACACCGCGCTCGCCCAGATCGCCCGGCTGGTGAGTGAGGCGCAGACCGGCAAGGCCCCGGTGCAGCGGCTGGCCGACCGGGTCTCCGGGGTGTTCGTGCCGGTGGTGATCGCGATCGCGGTGGCCACGCTCGGCTTCTGGCTCGGCGCCGGCGAGCCGGCCGAGTTCGCCTTCACGGCGGCCGTCGCGGTGCTGATCATCGCCTGCCCGTGCGCGCTCGGCCTCGCGACGCCCACCGCCCTGCTGGTCGGCACCGGCCGCGGCGCCCAGCTCGGGCTGCTCATCCGGGGCCCGGAGGTCCTGGAGTCGACCCGGCGGGTGGACACCATCGTGCTGGACAAGACCGGCACGGTGACCACGGGGCGCATGAGCCTGGTCGACGTGGTGGTCGCCGAGGGCACCGGGCGGGCGGAGGCCCTGCGGCTGGTCGGCGCGCTCGAGCACGCGAGCGAGCACCCGATCGCCCGGGCGATCGCCGCCGCGGCAGGGGCCGAGGGCCCGCTCCCGCCGGTCGAGGGCTTCGCCAACCGCGAGGGCCTGGGCGTGGAGGGCGTGGTCGACGGGCACGGGATGGTGGCCGGGCGCCCGGCCCTGCTGGCCGACTGGGGCATGGACCTCCCGCCGGTGCTTGCCGCCGCCCGCGATGCGGCCGAGGCGCAGGGCCGCACGGCCATCGCCGCGGGCTGGGACGGCGAGGCCCGGGCGCTCCTGGTGGTGGCCGACACCGTCAAGCCCACCTCGGCGCGTGCGGTCGCCGACCTCGTGGCCCTGGGCCTGCGGCCGGTCCTGCTCACCGGGGACAACCGCCGGGCCGCGCAGGCGGTGGCCGACGAGGTCGGGATCGAGGAGGTCGTCGCCGAGGTGCTCCCGGCCGACAAGGCCGAGGTGGTGCGCCGCCTGCAGGCCGAGGGCCGGGTCGTGGCGATGGTGGGCGACGGGGTGAACGACGCCCCGGCGCTCGCGCAGGCCGACCTCGGGCTGGCGATCGGCACGGGCACCGACGTCGCGATCGAGGCGAGCGACCTCACGCTGGTCTCCGGCGACCTCGGGGCGACGGCCGACGCCATCCGCCTCTCCCGCCGGACCCTGAGGACCATCAAGCAGAACCTGGCGTGGGCCTTCGGCTACAACGTCGCGGCCATCCCGCTGGCCGCCGCGGGCCTGCTGAACCCGCTCATCGCCGGCCTCGCGATGGCCTTCTCGAGCGTCTCGGTGGTGGCCAACGCGCTGCGGCTGCGGCGCTTCCGGCCGCTCCATCCGCGGGGCGGCTGAGCTACGCCTCCCCGGGGGCCGGGGCCGGGGCCGGGGCGGCGTCGTCGCCCTCCGGCAGCGCCATCCGCACGGCCATCGCCCAGCCGATCCCGACCACCGGGAGCATCTGCACCAGGGGCAGGACCAGGGCCACGGCGAGGGCGTCGGCCGCGGGGACGCCGTAGAGCGTGATGAGCGGGGCGGCCACCGCGGCCTGCGCGGTGCCGGCCGCCCCGGGGAGCAGCGGCAGGGTCTGGGCGGCCGAGAGGGTCACGAGCACGGTCGCCGCGGCGCCGGGGCCGGCCTGGCCCGGGACCATCGCGGCGAGCACCAGGGCGACGACGGCGAGCTGCGCCGTCCAGGAGGCGAGGGCCGGCACGAGGGCCTCGGCCGCGGTCCGGGGCCGGCCGAGGGCGCGCAGCCCGGCCAGCAGCGCGACCCAGGCCCCGGCCAGGGCCCGGCGCGCCCGGCCCCCGCGCGGGGTGCGCGGCCGCGGTGGACGGGCGGCCGCGACCAGCGCGGCGCCGAGCAGCCCGCCGGCGAGCGCGAGCACCAGCCACACCGCCCCGGGCACCGGCACCACTGCGGCGAGCAGCAAGGCCAGGATGCCCCAGGCCATCAGCGAGGCGATGGCCTCGGCGGCGACGCTCCCGGCCAGGGCGGGGGCGCCGGGGCCGCCGAGCCGGCGGCGGGCGATGGCCACGCGGGCCACCTCGCCCACGCGCGCCGGCAGCACCGCGTTCAGGAACGCCCCGACCGCCACCGGCGGGACGAGGTCCATCGGGGCGACCGGCGGGGCGTGGTCCAGCCGGGTCACGAACGGCCGCCAGCTCAGCGCCTTGAGCGGGATCGTGAGCGCCCCGAGGGCGATCGCGAGCGCGAGCAGGGGCACGGCGGCCGGGTGGGCCACGCGCTGCAGGGCGGTGGGGTCGACCTGGGCCAGGGCGACCAGGCCGAGCACGAGCGGCGCGGTGACGAGCGCCACGCGCAGGAGGGCACGATGGGGCATCCGGGCCCATGTGTATCCGATCCGGGCCCGGATGCCATGCCCGGGCGGCCGACCGGGGTCAACCGGCCAGGCCGCGCACCTCGTTCAGCCCGGGATCGGGGAAGGCGCTCTCCGGGACCGGCGCGGGATCCACGGGGGCCGGGGCGGAGGGCACCGGGGCCGCGGGCGGCTCGGGCGCCGGGACCGGAGCCGGGGCCGGGGCCGGGGCCGGGACGGGGGCCGGGGCGACGCGGGCCAGCCAGGGCCCGAGCCCGCTCACCCGCGTGTAGACGCCGGGGCTGCGGGGGCGGCCGCAGCCGCGGCCGGAGGAGGTGATGCCGGCGAGGATCGTCGTGCCGTCGGCGGCGCCCACCACGAGCGGGCCGCCGGAGTCGCCCTTGCAGGTGTCGGCGCCCACGCCGGAGAGGTCGCCGGCGCACAGGTCCGAGATCGACCGGAAGAGCTCCGGCACCAGGCCCCGGCAGCGGGACGCGGGCAGCAGGGGGATCTCACCGCTGCGCAGGCGGGTCGGGAAGCGCCGGCCGCCGTCGGTCAGGTCGCCCCAGCCGGCGATCCGGGCGCGCACGCCGGGGGCGACGGAGGCGGCGTCGGCGGTGGTGGCGGGCCGGATCTCGCCGCCGCCCGGCACCGGGCGGGCCAGCGTGAGGACCGCGGCGTCGTAGCCGAGGCCGTCGATGCCCTCGTACCCGGGGTGGACGTCGATACGCACCACGCGCACCCGCGCGGTGCGGTGGCGGGCGAGGTCCGACGCGCCGGGGCGCACCTGGATCTCGCCGGGGCGCGAGACCTGGCCGTCCTCGGTCACGCAGTGGGCCGCGGTGAGCACCTTGGCCGGGGCGATGAGCGTGCCCGCGCAGAACTGGTCGGCGAAGTCGTCCGCCCCCGGGGTGACCAGCGCGACGATGAACGGCCACTGGTCGCGGTCGGCGGCCTTGCCGTCGATGACCGCATGGGCGGGGGCGGCCGCGGCGGCCGCGAGGGTGATGGCCAGGCCGAGCGCCCGGCGGCGGGTGATGGTGGTGGAGGTCATGCCCCAACCTTGGATCCGTCCGGTCCCGGCCGGCAGACCCCGCCGGGGTGGTCCGGCTCACCCCGGCGACGCGAGCCGAGCGCGCAGGACGGCGAGGTCGCGGCGCACCGCGCGCGCCCGCAGGGTCAGGGCGCGCAGTCGCTCGTCGTGCCACGGCTCGTCGAGCGGCGCGGCCCCGGGGACCGTCTCCCGGCCCCGGCGGGCGGCCGGGCGCCGGGCGGCGCGGGGGATGGCGAGGGTGGTCACGGCGGGCTCCCGGGCCGACGGGGGTCGCCCCCACCCTCCCGGCCGGGCCACCGGCCGGCCATGGGGGCCGCCCCCGGGCCGGGGTGCGGCCCGCCACACCGTGGCGGCCCGCCGCCGGGGTCAGCCCCGGTCGGCCAGCGCGGCCCGGCCCTCCAGGACGTCCTCGCGCAGGATCCGGATCACCCGTGCCGGCTCCTCCAGGATGGGGCTGTGGGCGGATGAGGTGAACGTGTAGAAGCCCTTGAGGGGGGCGTCCAGGCCGGCCAGCCACGCGCGGGCGAGGTGCAGGGAGACGGTCAGGTCGTGGGCCCCGTGCAGCAGGTGGACCGGGACGCCCAGCGCGGGCACGCGGGCGGGCACGTCCACCGCGAACATCGCCTCCCGCAGGAGCCGGGCGGACCGGACCTTGCCGCGCCACAGGTCGATCCGCTCCCGCGGCGAGTAGTCGGGGCTCACCAGCGACGGCAGCACGATCCCGGTGAGCACCGAGCGCATGTCCCGGGTCGTCCCGCCGCCCGCCCGGTGCATGGCCCGGTCGCGGAGGCGCAGCCACCGGCGCGGCAGGGGCCCGCCGGGCGGGGGCTCCGCGGCGGCCAGGCGCCGGGTGGCCCGGCGGTCCCCGCAGGCCCGCGCCGACTGCAGCATGCGGGCCCAGGCCTCGCGCTCCGAGACGTGCTGGCGGGTCATCTGCGCCACCCCGACGTAGGCGGCGAAGCGCTCGGGCGCCCGCCGGACGGCGAGCGCGCCGATGACGGTGCCACCGGAGTGGGCCATCAGGTGGATGCGCTCCCGCCCGAACCGCTCGCGCAGGTGGTCGGCGACCTCCACGGCGTCGGCCACGAGGCGATCGACGGTGAGCGATCCGGGCGCGTCGGCCGCGTGGTAGGAGCGCCCCGCGCCCCGCTGCTCCCACCAGCAGACGGTGAAGAGGCGGTCGAGCCCGGTGGGGCGCCGGCGGGTGAGCCAGTGCTCCGGCATCCCGGGCCCCCCGTGCAGGAACAGCAGGACCGGCGCGGCGGGATCCGGGCCCTCGAGGACCATGCCCTGCAGCGTCCCGCCGATGCGGACGCGCGTGATCTCCCGGATGCCGCGGGCCCCCATCCCCGCCGACCGTCCCACCGGGGCGCGTGCGCCGCCAGGGACGCACGGCCGCGGATGCCGGTCGGACCGACCCCTGCCCCGGAGCGGAAGCGGGCCTCGCCGCGGCACCGATGACTCTCGCGGCGCGACCGGGTCGGTAGGGTCATCACCCAGGGACGGAGGACGATGACCGATCGGATCACCCAAGACCTGACCGCGGCCCGCGCCGCGCTCGCCCCGCTGGCCATCGAGGCCACCGGGCTCGTGAAGTCCTTCGGCGCCACGCGCGCGGTGGACGGCGTGGACCTCGCGGTGCCGGCGGGCTCGGTGTACGGGGTGCTCGGCCCCAACGGCGCCGGCAAGACGACGACGATCCGGATGCTCGCCACGCTGCTCCGCCCGGACGCCGGCTCGGCCCGGATCCTCGGGCACGACGTCGTGCGGGAGGCCGACCGCGTCCGGGGCCTCATCAGCCTGACCGGCCAGCTCGCATCGGTCGATGAGGACCTGACCGGCCGGGAGAACCTGGTCATGATCGCCCGGCTGCTCGGGCACCCCTGGCGCGCTGCCCGGGCCCGGGCCGACGCCCTGCTCGAGGCCTTCGGGCTCACCGAGGCCGCCGGGCGGCTCACCAAGGCGTACTCCGGAGGCATGCGCCGGCGCCTGGACATCGCCGCGAGCCTGGTCGTCACCCCGCCGCTGATGTTCCTGGACGAGCCCACGACCGGGCTGGACCCCAGGTCGCGCAGCCAGGTCTGGGACATCGTGCGCGCGCTCGCCGCCGAGGGCACGACGATCCTGCTGTGCACCCAGTACCTGGAGGAGGCCGACCAGCTCGCCGAGGGCATCGCGGTCATCGACCACGGACGGGTCATCGCCGAGGGCACCCCGGCCCAGCTCAAGGCGTCGGTGGGATCGAGCACCCTCCACGTGCGCCTGCTCGACCCGGCCCGGCGGGGCGATGCCGAGCGGATCCTGGGCGGGCGCCTGGCCGAGGTGCGGCCCGGCGCGGACCCGGCTGCCCTCTCGGCCACCTGCCCCGACGGCGACCGCGCCGCGCTGGCCGTGGCCGAGCTTGCCGGCGCCGGCATCGGGGTGGGCGAGTTCTCGCTCGGCCAGCCGAGCCTGGATGAGGTCTTCCTCGCGCTCACCGGCCACGTGGCCGAGCCCGAGGAGGACGAGGCGGCCCTGTCCGGCGGGGGCCGGGCGTGAGCACCGAGCGCCGTCCGCCCGCCGTCCCCCCGGCTCCGGACCTCCACCGCGTGCTGGCCACCGCTCCCGCCCCGGCGCCTGCCGGCGCCCTCTCGGCCACCCTCACGTTCGCCTGGCGGGGCATGCTGAAGATCCGCCACGTGCCCGAGCAGCTCATCGACGTGACGCTCACCCCGGTGCTCTTCACCGTGCTCTTCACCTACATGTACGGCGGGGCGATCGCCGGCTCGACCGGCGCCTACCTCACCTACATCCTGCCCGGGGTGCTCACCATGGCGGTGCTGTTCACCACCGTCTACTCCGGGGTCGCGCTGAACACCGACATGACCAAGGGGGTGGTGGACCGGTTCCGGTCCCTGCCGGTGTGGCGCCCGGCCCCGCTGGCCGGCGCGGTGACCGGCGACCTGCTGCGGTTCCTGGTCGCCGGAAGCGTGGTGGTGCTGCTCGGGGTCGCGCTCGGCTACCGGCCCGGAGGCGGGGTGTGGGGCATCCTGGCCGCCCTGGCGCTGGTCATCGCCTTCGCCTTCGGCCTCTCCTGGGTGTTCACCACGGCCGGCCTGCTCCTGCGCGCGCCGAACGCGGTCATGAACGTCGGCTTCATGGCCCTCTTCCCGCTCACCTTCGTGAGCAACGCGTTCGTGGAGCCCGACACCCTCCCGGGCTGGCTCGAGGCCATCGTGGACGCCAACCCCATCTCCCACCTGGTCACGGCCGCCCGCGGCCTGGCCGACGGCGACCCCTCCGCATCGGAGGTCGCCATCGTCCTGGCCGTGGCCGCTGCGCTCACCGCCGTGTTCGCCCCGCTCACCAGCCACCTCTACCGGAGGGGCCGGTGAGCGACGGGCGGGCGGACCCGGCGGTGGAGGCCTTCATCGCCCGTGCCGGCCGCTGGGGGCCCGAGATGTCGGCGCTGCGGCCGGTGCTGCTCGGCTGCGGCCTGGACGAGGCGGTCAAGTGGGGCAAGCCCTGCTACGTCCACCGGGGCCGCAACATCCTCATCCTGCAGCCGATGAGGGACCTGCTCGCGGTCATGTTCTTCCGCGGCGCCCTGCTCGACGACCCCGACGGGGTCCTGGAGGACCAGGGCCCGAACTCCCGCTCGGCGATGCGCATGCGCATCGCCTCGCCGGACGACGTGGCCCGCCTGGCCGAGGTGGTCCCGGCCTACGTCCGCCGGGCGGTGGCGGCCGAGGACGCCGGCCTCGTCGCGGGCCCCGCCCCCGGGCCCGAGCTCCCCTCGGAGCTTCGTGCGCGCCTGGACGCCGACCCGGCGCTCGCGGCGGCCTTCGCGGCGCTCACCCCCGGCCGGCAGCGCGAGTACGCCCTCCACGTCGCCGGCGCGAAGCAGGCGGCCACCCGCGAGGCGCGGATCGACCGGCTCACGGCGCAGATCCTCGCGGGGAAGGGGTTGCGCGAGCGCTGAGCGCGGGCCCGGCGGCGATCAGGATGGCGACCGCGATCAGGGCGGCGGCGACGGCGAACGTGGTCCGCATGCCGGTCACGACCGCCCCGGGCGGGGCACCCGCCGGCGTGCTCGTGCCCGCGGCCAGGGCGAAGAGCGCGCCCATCGCCGAGGCGCCGGTGACCAGCCCCAGGTTGCGCGAGAGCGTGAGCAGGCCGGAGGTGACCCCGCGCCGGTCGGCATCCGCCCCGGCCATCACCCCTGCGTTGTTCGCGGTCTGGAAGAGGGCATAGCCCAGGGTCAGGACGACGACGGGGAGGACGTAGCCGGCGACCCCCAGCCGCAGGGGCGTCAGGGCGACGAGGATCGCCCCCACGGCCATCGTCACGAGCCCCGCGACGCCCAGGTGGCCGGCGCCCAGGCGGTCGGCGAGCCGCCCGGCGGGGACCCCGGCCAGGGCGACCACCGCCGGGCCGGCCGACATGGCGAGCCCGACGGCGGCCGGCCCGAGGCCGAGGGCGCGGGAGAGGTGGAAGGGCCCGACGACCAGCGTGGTCATCATCACCGTCGAGACCAGGGCACTCGTCGCCAGCCCCGCGCGCAGGGCCCCGTCGCGGAGCAGGGCCGGACGGACGAGCGGTGCGGGGCTGCGGCGCTCGGCCGCCACGAACAGGCCGGCGGCCAGCGTAGGCGCCGAGGGCGACCGCGAGCAGGACGATGCCGGCGAGGTCGACGCGGGGGCCGACCTGGCCGGGCGCCCGCGCCGCCGGCAGGTGCCGGGAGGCGAGCACCAGCGCGACCACCCCGATCGGCACGTTCACCAGGAACATCGCCCGCCAGCCCGCCGCCGCGATCAGGGTGCCGCCGAGCGATGGCCCGAGGGCCGTCCCGACGGCCGACATGGTGCCGAGCAGCCCCATCGCCGCCCCGGTGCGCGACGACGGCAGGGCGTCGGCGACCGACGCGAGCGCCAGCACCATCATCAGCGCGGCGCCGGCACCCTGGACCGCCCGGGCCAGGATGAGCAGATCGAGGCCCGGGGCGGCGGCGCAGAGCGCCGAGGCGGCGGTGAACAGCGCCAGGCCGGCCATCAGCGCCCGCCGGCGCCCGAGCAGGTCGCCCAGGTGGCCCGCGGTCACGACGAGGGTGGTCACGGCCAGCAGGTAGGCCAGCACGACCCACTGGAGCCGGCCGAACGAGGCTGCGAACTCGTGCTCCAGCGTCGGCAGCGCCACGTTGGCCACGCTCGTCCCGAGGGAGGCGAGCAGCATGGGGACCGACAGGGCGGCGAGGGCCAGGGCGGCGGGTCGGGAGCGCTCCATGCCCTCGACGCTAGGGCCGCCGCTGAGTGAGCGGTAGACGCAGCATTTGCATCCGATGATTGCGTCACACGCTTGGTCATGGCAGGCTGCGAGGGTGTCCCGCCCCGATCTGAACCTGCTCCTCGCGCTTGACGTGCTGCTGGACGAGGGCAGCGTCGCCGCCGCCGCCCGCCGGCTGGGCCTGAGCCCCTCCGCCATGAGCCGCACCCTCACCCGCCTGCGCGAGACGACCGGCGACCCGCTGCTGGTACGGGCCGGGCGGGGCCTGGTGGCGACGCCGCGGGCCGTCGAGCTCCGCGGGCGCGTGCCGGCGGTCGTGCAGGAGGCACAGGACATCCTGCGTCCGGCCGGCGCCCCGGACCTGGGC
>JALOLS010000080.1 GCA_025455865.1 Thermoleophilia bacterium | reverse complement strand
GCGGAGCTCGCATTGCGGGCCGCGGGCCGGCACCCGCGCGGGCACCGTCCCGATGCCGCCGCGGGAGCGCCGGCCGATCGGCCGGGACCGGGCCCCTAGGAGCGGGGTGAGACCGAGGGGACGGGGTCGAGGCCCCGCCAGGCGCGGTACATGCCCTCGATCTCCCGGAGCGTGAGCTCCGGCAGCCGCGCGAGCTCCGCCTCGCTCAGCGACGCGAACCAGCGCGCGCGGCGCTCGAGCTCCGCGCGGCTCGGGAGCCGCGGGCGGGCGGGGCGGGACAGCTCCATGTCCGCAAGGTCGTCGGCCCCCGACGCCGTCGCCAGGGCGGTAGAGGAAATGCCCAGCGCGGGCGGGGTGTCGGGATGACCGTGCCAATGGCGACGAGGCAGACCGGTCTGTATCGTACTGGACCGAGAGGCAGGCCGCACAGGGGAGGTCGACCGGTGTTCATGAGCGACGGGGGCACGACGCGCCCCGCCATCCGGGTCGCGGCGCTGTTGACCACACTCGCCTTCGCCGGCATCTTCGTCGTCGTGCTCGCGATGGTGCTCGGCGGCAACAACGGGGTGGACCCGCGCGCCGAGCAGCTCGCGGCGGCGCGGGAGGCCGTGGCCGCCCGGCCGGCCGACCCCGCCGCCTGGGCGGCACTCGCCTCGGCCGAGGTGGGCGACCAGGACCTCCCCGCCGCGGTCCGCGCGGCCGAGCGCGCCCACCGCCTGGCCCCCGGCGCCCCGGAGCACATGAGCACGCTCGCCACGCTGCTCGCCCAGGACGGACGCCTGGACGACGCGGTCCGGGTGGCCGAGCGCTACACCGCGCGCCGGCCGGCCGATGCCGAGGGGCACCTGCTGCTCGCCCAGCTCGCCGACCGCCAGGGCGACCGCCCGAAGATCGCCCGCCTGGCCTACGCCACCTTCCTGGACCTGCAGCCCGACGACCCGCTGGCCGCCGAGGTCCGCGACCGCCTGGCCGAGATCGCCCCGGACGACGGCGCGGTGGCCGACGCCCGGACCGGCGCACCCACCCCGGACGCCCCCGCCACCCCCTGACCCCCGGGCTCAGTTGCCCCCGAGGGCGTCCTCGACCCGGCGCTGGGCCGCCTCGAGCTCCTTGCTCGCGCGCTCATACGCATCCTCGGCCTGCCCCCGGGCGTCGCCGGCCGCCTGCTCGAGGCGGGCACGCGCGTCGGTGAGCTCCTGGCGGGCGCGCGTGAGGGCCTCCTCGGCCTGCTCGCGCCCGTCGTCGACGGCGCGGTCGACGGCGGTCCGCGCCTCGTCCACCGCCCGCTCCGCCCGGTCGACCGCGGCCTCGGCCTCGGGTCCGAGCTCCCGGCGCAGGTCGGCCAGGGCGTCCCGGGCCCTGGCCCGGACCTCGGCGAGCTCCTCCCGGGCGCCGGACAGGGCCTGGTCGACGTCCTCCGATCCGCAGCCGGCGGCCACGGCGCCGAGGGCGAGGGCGGCGGCCATCACGGCCAGGGTGCGGGTGCGGGGCATGGGAGCGTCCTCCGGTCCGGGGACGGCAAGTCTCGCATCCCCCCGGCCGATGGATCGACGAGGACCGCGACCCGGGCATGTCCGTGGGGCCACGCCGGGAGGCCTCGCATTCGGGGACCGGCCGCGCAATGATCGTTTCCACGCCCACGCCGTCTGCAAGGCACCGTCGTGCTCGCCGTCCTCGCCATGGCCATCGCCGCCGCCGCCCCCGCGGGTGCGAACGGCGACATGGCGGTGTGCCGCGACGTGGCGGTCACCTGGGAGCGGGCCGGAGGTGACGGCGTGGTGCGGCCGGCCGACGTCGCCGGCCTGCGCCTGGTGCGCCTGACCCGCCCCGATCCGCGCTGCCAGGCCGCCACCCTCGACGCGGTGTGGCGCGGACCCGGCGGGGTCCGCCTCCGGATGGTCCAGGGGCCGCCCCGCTGCTGCGGCGAGGGGGGCGGCGCCCCCCTCGCGGGCCGGCCGGTGGTGCGCGGCTGGAGCACTGCGCTCTACCACTTCGGCGAGGGCCCCCTCGCACGCACCCGGGGCTGGACGCTCTACCTGAAGCGCCCCGGCGCCGAGGTCGCGCTGATCTCCGGCGGCGTGGGGCGGCAGGCGCTGGTGCGGATCGCGCGGTCGCTCGCGCCGGTCCCGGCGGCGGCGCCCGCGCTCACGGCCTGAGGCGGACCCCGATCTGGCGCCCGATCCACCCGCGGACGGGGACGACGCGGGTGAAGACCCCGGCCACGCTGCGGCAGGGGACCTGGACGATCGCCAGGCTGGTGATCCCGACCACCAGGCGGCGGGGGTCGCCCCGCCGCGGGGCCACCGTGAGCGGCCCGCCGGAGTCGCCCGCGCACACGCCCGCCCGCGGCGACGCGCCGCACAGCGACCTCGCGCGGAAGCGCGGGACGAGCCCGGGGGTGACGCACTGGAAGGGGGACAGGATCTCCAGGCGCACGCGCCGGGCCGGGCGGGCGCGCACGGTGTCGCCCGGGCGCGTGACCCCGAATCCCGCGGCCACCGCCGGGGTGTTCTGCGCCAGGACCGGGGCCTCCTGGGCGGCGGTCGCAAGCAGGGCGGGGCGGCGCGGGACCGGGCGGTCCAGGGTCAGCACCGCGAGGTCGACGCCCGGACCGCGGGGCCCGGTGCGAAAGCCCGGATGGACCGCCACGCGGCGCACGGTGCGCGGGAGGGCCCGCCCCGGTGGCGTGCCGATGAGCACCTCCCGCCCGGCCAGCCGGAGCCGGCCCCCGGTGCGGGCGTCCCGGGTGCAGTGCCCGGCGGTCAGCACGTGGCGACGGGACACCAGGACCCCGCTGCACTCGCTGATCCAGCCCGGGGCCGTGCCGGTGAACCAGGCCAGGTTCTGCCCCGCGACGGGCGGCACCGGCTGGCCGCCGTAGCTGGCGAGCGCCCCGGCGGGGGCGGCCAGGACGATCAGGGCGGCGATGGCGCGCATGCCGCGCACTCTACGCACCGGGGTCGGGCATCCTTCCCGGCGTGAGCGCCGCCACCCCCGCCGCCCGCCTGCGGGCCCTGGCCGCCGGGCACCCCCCACTGGTGCTGCCCGGGGTCTACGACGGCCTGTCGGCGCGCCTGGCCGCGGCCGCCGGCTTCCCGGCCCTGGTGGTGTCCGGGTTCTCGGTCGCCGCCGCGCGGCTCGGGCTGCCCGACTACGGCTACCTCACCCAGACCGAGATCGCCCAGACCGCGCGCGAGGTGTGCCAGGCCGTGGACGTGCCGGTGCTGGTCGACGCCGACACCGGCTACGGGAACGCGCTGTCGGCGGTGCGCACCGCGCGCCTGCTGGCCGCCGCCGGGGCCGCCGGGCTGATCATCGAGGACCAGGAGTGGCCCAAGCGCTGCGGTCACATGGCCGGCAAGCGCGTGGTGGCGCGGGAGGAGTGGCTCGCCAAGGTCCGCGCGGTGGCCGACCTGCGCGGCGGGGGCATCGACCTGGTGCTGGTCGCCCGGACCGACGCGCGGGCGACCGACGGCCTGGACGAGGCGATCGCCCGGGCGCGCGACGCGCATGCGGCGGGGGCCGACCTGGTGTTCGTGGAGGCCCCGGCCGACGAGGACGAGCTCGCCCGGGTGGGGTCGGAGCTCGCCGGGATGGGACCGGTCGCCAACATGGTCGAGGGTGGGCGCACGCCGCTTCTTCCCCCTGACGCGCTCGGGGCGATGGGCTTCGGCGTGGTCCTGTGGGGGATCACCGGCATCCTGGCCGCGGGCCGGGCCCTCGCGGAGGCCTACGCCGGCCTCGCCCGGGCCGGGGCCAGCGAGGCGTCCGCCCTGCTCACCTTCACCGAGCTCACCCAGGCCGTGGGGCTGCCCGACCACCGGGCGCTCGAGCGTCGGTACGCCGGCTGATGGAGAAGGTCCGCATCGACAAGTGGCTCTGGGCCGCGCGGTTCTTCAAGACGCGCGGCCTGGCGAGCGAGGCCATCCAGGGCGGCAAGGTGACCCTGGGCGGGGTGCGGGCCAAGCCGGCCAAGGAGGTCCGGGTGGGCGACCGGGTCGAGGTGACGATCGGCCAGGCCACCTGGACGGTGGACGTGCGCGCGATCGCCGACCGCCGCGGGCCGGCCCCGGAGGCGCGGCTGCTGTACGAGGAGACCCCCGAGAGCCGGGCCGCGCGCGAGGCGCTCGCGGCCCAAAGGCGCCTGGCCCCCGCCCCCGGGGCCGACCTGCGCGGGCGGCCGACCAAGCGCGACCGGCGTCAGATGGACGCCACCCGCCACCGCGGCGGGTGACCGTTCGCCGGGGCTTCGCGGCCCGGGTGCGGCACGATGCCGGGTGTGGAGATCACCTTCTGCGACGAGAGCCCCCTGGGGTTCGGCTGGATCGCCTCGGAGCCCGAGTTCATGCTGCGCGCCTCGCACGCCCTGGCGTGCGAGGACCGGGTCTGGCTGATCGATCCGGTGGACGGCCCCGGGGTGGCCGAGCGCATCGAGGCGCTCGGGCCGGTGGCCGGGGTGGTGCAACTGCTCGACCGCCACAACCGCGACTGCGCCGAGATGGCCGCCCGGCACGGCGCGCCCCTCCACCGCCTCCCTGAGGTGGCGGTGCCCGGGTCGCCCTTCCAGGCCATCCGCACCCGGTGGATGCCGGGCTGGCGGGAGGTCGCGCTGTGGTGGCCGGAGGCCCGGGTGCTGGTGTGCGCCGACGTCCTGGGGACGGCGGGCTACTTCCGCGCCCCGGGCGAGGCCATGGGCCTGCACCCGATGATGCGCCTGACCCCGCCACGGCGCCTGCGGGGGCTGGACCCCGAGCAGGTCCTGGTGGGCCACGGCGCCGGGATCATCGGCCCGGCCGCCGCGCCGGCGCTGGCCGAGGCCCTCGCGACCGCCCGCCGGCGCACCCCGTCCTGGCTCTGGAACCTGGCCCGCACCCGGGGGCGCGGCGCGACCTGACCCCCTACCGCGCCTCGCGGGCGTGGCGGGCGAGCACCTCGCGCACGGCGGCGGCGACCTCGGAGACCGGGACCGCCTCCTGCACCGTGGAGAGCACCAGCGCGCCGTCGGCCCGGGCGAGGTCGTCCACATGCGCCTCGCGCTCCCGCACCGGCACGGCCTCGGCGGCCAGGCGCCGGGTGATCGAGTCGAGCACGCCGAGCCCGAGGGGCGGGAAGACCAGGGCGTCGCCCTCCAGCCACCCGAAGGCCCAGGTGGGGCCCTCGAGCACCAGCCCGTCGTCGGCCCGCACGAACAGGGCGTCGTGGCAGCCGGCCGCGCGGGCCAGGCGCGCCGCCTGCATGTTGGCGGCATACGAGAGCGTCTTGGCGCCGATGAGCAGCGGCGTCACCCGGTGGGGGGTGGGGCACAGGCGCATCCCCTCGGGCGGGGTGGGGATCGGCTCCTCGCGCCAGATGCGCTGCCCGCCACGGGTGACCATCAGCCGCACCGCGCAGTCGGGCTCGACGGTCATGCCGCAGAAGGCGGCGAGCTCGGCCCGGAGCAGGTCGAGGTCCACGGCCAGGCCGACGACGGCCGCCGAGCGGGCCAGGCGGTCCAGGTGGGCGCCCGGGGTGCGCGGCCGGCGGCCGTAGCAGCGCATGCCCTCGAACACCCCGTCGCCCCGCACCAGCCCGTCGTCGAGGGGGATGCGGGCGGGCGCGCCGGGCGCGATCGGCGCCCCGTCGAGCATGAGCGCGAGGGCCGGGGGCGTGGCCACGCTAGGCGACGATCACCGGGGTGCCGTACCCGGCGAAGTCCCAGACCACCGGCGCCTCGGGAGCGGGCATCCGCACGCAGCCGTGGGAGGCCGGGTAGCCGGGGACGTCCGGGTACTCGTGCATGGCGAACCCGCCCACGAAGTACATGGCGTAGGGCATCCAGGAGTTGAACGGCACCGAGTAGCTCATCGCCTCGCGGCGGATGACCGTCCAGCGGCCGCGGGGGGTGTTGCCCGCCGCGCCGGTCGACACGTGGATGGCCCGCTTGACCGTCCCGCCCTCGACCATGAGGAGCACCTGGCGGCCGATGTGGATCTCCACGTGCCGCCCGCCCCCGCGCTGGGAGGCCTCCGGACGCTCGGCCCGGGCCAGCGCCTTGCGGGTCGCCGGGCCGACCGAGCCGTCGCGCGCGAGCCCGCTCCAGCCCTGGAAGGCCATCACGGCCTGGGTGGTGCGGTAGTCCATGCTGCCGTTGACGTGGCCGGCGGGGAGGTACCCGAGGGCGACCAGCCGCTTCTGGACCCCCTTGGTGGTGGCCAGCGAGCAGGCGTCGCCCCAGCGCCCGAGGTTGGCCTTGCGCGCGCGGGCCTCGGCGCCGCGCAGCGACCCGCCGAAGCGCAGGTCGCCGGCCCGCTGGTAGCGCGCCAGGCCGGTGGCGAGCAGCGCCCGGTTCACCGAGGCGGTCCCCCGAGGGCCCTTCGCCTTGTAGAGGTAGCCGACGACGGCCCCGCCGGCGTCGCGCACCCGCCGGCCCGGGTCGGTCTCGACCCGCACGGCCGAGCCGGGCGGGACGATGCGCTCGACCACCACACGGGCCTGCTCGGTCAGGCAGGTGCCGCGCAGGCCGGTCCCGGCCGCCGTGGGCGCCACGCCGACCAGGCGCACGGCGGTCGAGTGGCCCTTGACCTTGACATGGACGAGGTTCCCGTCGATCGCGCGGATCATCGTCCCGCGCAGCACGGTGGGCTGGTCCGGGGCCGGGCGGGCCGCGAGCGCGGGGGCGGCGACGGCGGCCAGGAGCACGAGGGCTCCGGCGGCGGCGCGGACGAGTCGTGCGTGGCGTGCCATGGCGCGTCGTTCTCCCTCTGCCTCGGTGGCGGCCGGCCGGCGCGACCCGGTCCCGGGTCGGCGGCATCATCACATATCGGCAGGGAAAACCCGCAGCCCAGGCCCGCGGCCTGCAACGCGGGCGGGCGCACCGAACGCGGTGTTGCACCGATGGGTCCGGCGCGCCCGTCGCGGCGACCGAAGCGCCCCGGGTGCGGGAACATCCCCCCGGATGACGACGACCCCGCCCGACGAGCCCCCGGCCGCGCGCGCTCCGCGCCGGCGGCGGGACCGCCACCTGCTGGTGGGGGCCGGCGCCGCGCTGGTCGTGCTCGGCGGGAGCGCGGCCGTGCTCGCGATGCGGGCCGTGCCGCAGGACTCCGGGCGGGTCCCGGACGGCGTCAGCGTGGGCGGGGTGCCGGTGGGCGGCCTCACCCGGGCCGAGGCCGAGCGGGCGGTCGAGCGCCTGGCCCGCCCGGCCCGGCGGCAGATCGTCGTGACCGGGCCGGGCGGCCTGCGCCTGACCGTGCCGGTGGCCCAGCTCGGGCCGACCCCCGACGCGCGCCGGGCGGTGGCCCTGGCGCTGGACCAGGGCTCGGTGTGGCAGCGGATCCGGCGCGAGGCGGGCCTGGGCGGGGAGCGCCGCGTGCCCGTGGCCTTCCGGCTCGACCCGGCCGCGGTGCGCTCGGTGGTGGCGCGGGTGGCGGGCGAGGTCGGCCGGCCGGCCCGGTCCGCCCGGGTGGTGGTGGGGATCGACGAGGTCCGCGTGGTCCCGGCGGTGGCCGGCCGCGGCGTCGACGCCGACCTGCTCGCCGCACGGCTCGCGCGCATCCCGGCCACGGCCCGGACGCCGGTGGTCGCCGTGGCGCCGGGGATCTCCACCGCCGACGCCCGCACGACGGCCCTGCGGGCCCGGCGCATCCTCTCCCACCCGGTGGTGGTGAGGGGCGCCCGCGGACGCGCGTCGGTGCCGCCGGGGGTGGTGGCGGGCGGGCTCGCGGCCCGCGAGGAGGACGGGCGCCTGAGGCTCACCATCGACCCGGGCACCCTCCGGCCCGCCCTCGCCCGCGCCTTCGGCGGCCAGGAGCGCACGGCGCGCTCGGCCACCTTCCGCGTCGAGGGCCGGCGCGTGCGGGTGGTGCCGGGCCGCTCCGGCCGGCGCGTCGACGCCGCCCGCGTGGCCGCCATGGTCGTGGCCGACCCCGGCCGGCGGGTGTTCCGGGCGCCGTTCACCGTCCAGCGCCCGGCGCGCACCACCGAGCAGGCCCAGCGGATGCGCATCCGCGAGCTGGTCTCGGAGTTCACCACCCCGTACTCGTGCTGCCAGCCCCGGGTGACCAACATCCGGCGGGCGGCGGCGATCCTGGACGGCACGGTCATCCCCGCGGGGGGCACCTTCTCGCTGAACGAGGCGCTCGGCGAGCGCACCCGGGCCCGCGGGTTCGTGGCCGCGCCCCAGATCAACGCCGGCCGCCTGGAGGACGCCGTCGGCGGCGGGGTGAGCCAGGTCGCGACCACCACCTTCAACGCGGCGTTCTTCGCCGGGCTGAAGCTCGACCAGTTCACCCCGCATGAGTTCTACATCTCCCGCTACCCGCCCGGCCGGGAGGCGACGGTGTCCTGGGGCGGGCCCGAGCTGGTCGTCACCAACGACTGGCCGGCGGCGGTGCTGATGAAGGTGTCGGCCGGGGACTCGGGCATCACCGTGCGCCTGTACTCCGCCCGGCTCGGCCGGCGGGTGGCGACCACGACCTCCACGCCCGAGGGCACCTCCGGCGCCTTCCCGGTGTCGTTCACCCGCAAGGTGTTCCGCGACGGGCGCCTGCTGCGCGACGAGGACTTCCGCTGGACCTACAAGGCGTCGCCGGAGTGATGGAGGACCCCGGGGACGCCCACCGGCGGGCGGCGGAGGCGATCGCGGCGGCCGACGCCCTGCTGGTGACCGCCGGCGCCGGGATGGGCGTCGACTCCGGGCTCCCGGACTTCCGCGGCGACGAGGGCTTCTGGCGGGCCTACCCGCCCTTCCGCCATCTCGGGCTCTCCTTCGTCGACCTGGCCGACCCGCGGTGGTTCGACGACGATCCGGCGCTCGCGTGGGGGTTCTACGGCCACCGGCTCCACCTGTACCGCGACACCGCGCCGCACCGGGGGTACGCGCGGCTGCGCAGGTGGTCGGAGGCCCGGCCGGCGGGCGGCTTCGTGTTCACCTCCAACGTGGACGGCCACTTCCAGCGGGCGGGCTTCGCCGAGGAGCGCGTGTGCGAGTGCCACGGGGCCATCGGCCGCCTGCAGTGCACGGCCGGATGCGGCCGGGAGCCCTGGGCCGCGGACGGGGCGTCGGTCACGGTCGATCCGGCCACGATGCGGGCCACCGACCCCCTGCCGGCCTGCCCGGGGTGCGGGGCGCTGGCGCGCCCGGGCATCCTGATGTTCGGGGACCTGGACTGGGACCCGTCCCGGACCGCGGCCCAGCAGGCGCGGCTGCGGGCGTGGCTCTCGGGCCTGGACCTCCGCCGCCTGGTGGTGGTGGAGTGCGGGGCGGGCACCGCGGTGCCCACGGTGCGGATGCTCGGCCAGGACCTGGCCCGCCGCGGGGCGACCCTGATCCGGGTGAACCCCCGCGAGCCCCAGGCGCCGGCGGGGGCGATCGCGATCCCGCAGGGCGCCGCCCCGGCCCTCGCGGCGATCGACGCCACGCTGGCCTGAGACGTCGCGAGGGCGCCCGTCGCGGCCGAAGCGGGCGCCCTCGGAGCCTGGTGAGGGGCCCCCTGTCCGGACCCCCGTCTCTTCCGTCTGAGACGTTACCCCGGGCCTGTGAAGGGCAGGTGAAGGTCCTTGGGGCGGCGCGGGAAGTCGCCCGGCCACGCAGACGACTCCGGGCGGCGCTCAGGGGTCGATGCGGCCCTCGTACAGGGCGAAGTGCGCCCCCTGGGGGTCGTGGGCGACCAGGATGCGCTGGTCCTCGCCGACCACCGTGACGGGCACGAGGATCCCGCCCCCCAGCTCGGCGATGTGCAGCGCCGAGGCGTCGATGTCGTGGGTGGTGAAGTACACCAGCCAGTGGGCCGGCGCCGCGGCAGCGGGCATCAGCATCATGCCGCCGTTCACCCGGCCCTCCACCTGGATGCCCCAGTACGGCGGATCGGAGGCCACCTGGTCGACCTGCCATCCGAGCACCGCCCGGTAGAAGGCCGACGCCGCATCGGGGTCGGGGGTGTTGAGCTGGTTCAGGGAGAAGGCCCCGGCGTCGTTCACCAGGTGCGCGCCGATGTGCTCGCCCGGCTGCCAGAGGCCGAGCGCGGCGCCCTGGGGGTCCTGCACCAGGGCCATGCGGCCGGCGCGCATCACGTCGGACGGCGGCATGAGCACCGCGCCGCCGGCCTCGCCCCACGCGGCGCTCACCGCGTCGGCGTCGGCCACCGACACATAGGACCGCCAGCTCGGGGGCGCCCCCTGCGCCTGCTGGGGACCCCGGAGCTCCGAGGCGCCGGCCACGGGCAGGCCGTCCAGGCTCAGCATGAGGTACTCACCGCCCCCCGGGACGGGGTCGGCCCGCACCTCCCAGCCGAAGAGGTCACGGTAGAAGGCCGCCGCGGCGCGCGTGTCGGTGGTGGAGAGCTCCACCCAGCAGAACGTGCCGGGTGCGTAGGCCGTCCGCTCGCCCATCGGTCCTCCCGCTTCGTGGTTGCCCCGTCGCCGACCATACCCCGGGCGGGCTACCGTGGGCGGATGCCCGTCCGGCCCGCCGAGCGCCCCGACGCCGAGTCGGCCTGAGGATGGCCGGAGTGTGGGTGGCGGCGGGGGCGCGGCACCGGGACGCGGCCTGTCCCGAGGTCGTCCGCTCCGGGGAGGCCCCGATCCGGCTGGCCCCCGGCGGGCGGTGGCAGCTCGCCGCGGCCCGCGTGCTGCCGCGCTGTCCGGCCTGCTGGAGCTCAGGTCCCGTGGTGCTCCCCGGGGAGGGGGAGACGCCGGACGAGGACGACCGGCGACTGGTGGCCGCCCTCCAGGCGGCCGCACGCGGGGGTCGCCCTCCCGGGGGGCGCGATTAGGATGGGCGGAATGGAACCCACCGCATCCGCCTCCGGTGCGCCGGCCCGCCCCGCGCTCCGCCCCGCCCGCCCGCACTTCTCCTCCGGCCCGTGCGCCAAGCGCCCGGGCTGGACGGCCGGCGCCCTCGACACCGCCGCGCTCGGCCGCTCCCACCGCTCCGCGCTGGGCAAGTCGCGCCTGGGGCTCGCGATCGACCTCACGCGCGAGGTGCTCGAGATCCCCGACGGCCACCGGATCGGCATCGTGCCGGGGTCGGACACCGGGGCCGTCGAGATGGCGCTGTGGTCCATGCTCGGCCCCCGAGAGGTGAGCGTGCTGGCCTGGGAGAGCTTCGGGGCCGGATGGGTGAGCGACGTGGTGAAGCAGCTCCGCGTCGAGGCCACCGTGATGGAGGCGCCCTACGGGGCCCTGCCGGACCTCGGCGCCGTCGACTGGTCCACCGACGTCGTGTTCACCTGGAACGGGACGACCTCGGGCGTGCGGGTGCCCGACGGCGACTGGATCGCCCCGGACCGGGAGGGGCTTGCGATCTGCGACGCGACCTCGGCCGTGTTCGCCACCCGCATGCCCTGGGACCGGTTGGACGTCGTGACGTTCTCCTGGCAGAAGGCCCTCGGCGGCGAGGGCGCGCACGGGATGCTCGTGCTCTCGCCCCGGGCGGTGGAGCGCCTGGAGTCCTACGCGCCGCCGTGGCCGCTCCCGAAGGTCTTCCGCATGACCAAGGGCGGCAAGCTCATCGAGGGCGTCTTCGCCGGCGAGACCATCAACACACCCTCCATGCTCTGCGTCGAGGACTACCTGGACGCGCTCGAGTGGGCGCGCTCGGTGGGCGGCCTGGACGGCCTGATCGCCCGCTCCGACGCGAACGCCGCGGCGCTGGATGCGTGGGTGCGGACGACCCCGTGGGTCGAGCACCTGGCCCGGGACCCGGCCACCCGGTCGACCACCAGCGTGTGCCTGGCCATCGCCGACCCGGCTGTCGCCGCGCTGGAGCCCGCCGGGCAGGCGGCGCTGGTCAAGGCGCTCGCCGGGATCCTGGAGCGCGAGGGGGTCGCCTTCGACGTCGCGGGCTACCGCGACGCCCCGCCGGGCCTCAGGGTGTGGTGCGGCGCCACGGTCGACGCGGCCGACGTCGACGCGCTCGGGCCGTGGCTGGACTGGGCGTTCGCCCAGGTGGCGCCGGGCTAGACCGCGGCGCCCTGCCGGGCCAGGTCGCGCTCGGCCGCTCCGACGGCGTCCAACCACCGGTTCTCGGCCGCCCGGTCCTCCGGGGCGGAGCGGGCGTCGCGCTCGGCGGCCTCGAGCGCCGACGCGCGGTCCTCGCCCAGCGCGTCGCGCACCAGGGCGATGAGGCGGGCGGGGTAGGCGGTCTCGCGGGAGTCGGTCATGCGTCCTCCGGGATGGTGCGAGGGCCGGTCGGGCCGAGTGTGGCAGCGCCGGCGGGGAAGGCCAGGGGTGCCGGCGTCGCGTGTCAGCCGGTTCACAACGCGGCCCGGCATCTACACTCCGACCCCGTGATCGCCGTCGTGTCCCCGGCCAAGTCGCTCGACTTCTCCACCCCGCCCGCGACACGCCGTCACACGGAGCCGCGCCTGCTGGACGACAGCGCGGCGCTGGCCGCGGTCATGGCGACCCGCAGCGAGGCCGAGATCGCCGCGCTGATGGGGATCTCCCCGCGACTGGCGGCCCTGAACCACGACCGCTTCGCGGCCTGGCGGCCCGACGCCGCCCCGCCCGACGCGCGTCAGGCGGTCCTGGCCTTCGACGGCGACGTGTACCGCGGCCTGGAGGCGCCGGCCACGTTCGGCGAGCGCGACTTCACCCACGCGCAGAAGACGCTCCGCATCCTCTCCGGGCTCTACGGGCTGCTGCGTCCGCTGGACCTGATCATGCCCCACCGCCTGGAGATGGGCACCCGGCTGGCCACCTCGCGGGCCCGGGACCTGGTCGGGTTCTGGGGCCGGCGCATCACGGATCTGCTGCGGGAGGACCTGGCGGCGAGCCCCGGCGCCGCGGTGCTGGTCGACCTGGCCTCCCGCGAGTACTTCGCCGCGGTCGACCCCGGCCTGCTCGGCGCCCGCGTGGTGACACCCGCATTCCTGGACGAGGACGCCCACGGGCGCCCGCGCATGGTCTCCTTCCACGCCAAGCGGGCCCGCGGGGCGATGGCCGGGTGGATGGTGCGCGAGCGGGTGACCCGCCTGAAGGACCTGACCGCGTTCGACGGCCTGGGCTACCGGCACGACCCGGCGCTCTCGGCCCCGGACGGACCGGTGTTCGTGCACCCCGCCTGAGCGCCGGGCCCCCGCGGCCCCCTCAGCGCCCCACCCCGGCGACCGGGCGGGGGGCCGGCGCCGGCCCGCCCGCCCAGAGCACCTCGCACGCGGGGACCGGGCCGGGGAAGCCGCGCAGCGCGACCTCCCGCCGCGGGCCGAACCCGACGCCCTTGCCGAGGGCCAGGTCGGCGACCACCCCCGAGGCCAGGATCGCGCCCGGCTCGGCCGCCGCGCAGAGCCGGGCGGCCAGGTGGACCGACGCCCCGAACAGGTCGTCGCCGACCGCCACGGGCTCGCCGGCGCTCATGCCGACGCGCACCGGGACCACGACCGGCCCGTCCGCGAGCGCCCGCCGGATGCCGACCGCGGCGGCGAGCGCGCCGCTGGCCGACCCGAAGGCCGCCATCGCGCCGTCCCCCGTGTGCTTGACAAGGCGGCCGCCGTGCGTGGTCACCGCACGGCGCACCGCCCGGTCGTGCGCCCGCACCCAGCCCAGGAACGCATCGTCGCCGGCGCGGCTGAGCAGCG
>JALOLS010000008.1 GCA_025455865.1 Thermoleophilia bacterium | reverse complement strand
GTGGCCACGGCGGCGGTCTTCAGTGCGGTGGTGAGCGTCATGGCGAGATCCCCCTCGGTGCGTGCGGTCGGCTGATGAGGGCAATCTCCTCCCGCCCGCCCCCCGGGGCAGTGCCCCGGGGGGGTGGAGTGGGCCACCCCGGGGGGCACGCCCGGCGCCCACGCGCAACGATCGCCCCATGCGCCGCCGCCCGCCCGAGACGGTCGAGGTGTCCTGCCCGACCTGCGGGCTCATCGCCGAGCTCACCCGCCCCCGGGGCGCCCGCATCCCGCGCCTGTGCGCCTGCCCGGCGCCCGAGGCGGTCACGCCGTCCACCCGCCCGCGCGTGTGCATGAGCTGCGACACGGTGCTCAGCCGCTACAACCAGGGTCAGGAGTGCGGCGCCTGCCGCGTGGCCCGCGAGCGCGCCGGGGGCTGATCGGCGACGGCCCGTCCCCGTGGGACGCCGGTGGGACGCCCGCCGGGCACGATCCCCGCATGACCGTGTCGGTGATCCTGCGCCTCGCCCCCGCCGCCGTGCGGGTGGGGCGCCTGGCCGGCCAGGTGGAGCTGATCGCCACCGGCGAGACCGCGACCATCCGCGACGCCGAGGAGCTCCTGGCGTTCCTCGCCGCGGCGGCGGCGCCCCCGGCGGACGACGAGGTCAGGCCACGGTCCAGCCCAGGATGAGGTCGGCGGTCTCGGCCGGCGCGTCGAGCTGGGGGCAGTGGCCCACGCCGTCGAGCACCACCCAGTCGGCCTGGGGGAGCCACTCGGTCCGGTGGCGCACCGCAGCCCGGGGCCAGGGGAGCACCCGGTCGGCCGCCCCCCACACCACGCGGACCGGGCAGGTGACGAGCGCGGCGTCGAGCGTCCAGGGCGCCGACTCGGCCAGCCGGGTGAGCCGCTCCAGCTCCGGGCAGGCGGCGATGCCGAGCATCTGGTGGATGATGAGCCCGGCCGGGATGTGGTCGGAGCGCTCGCAGACGGCGCGCGTGGCCATCCGCCGGCCCTCGGGCGTCGCCAGGAGCGACGGCGCCTGCGGCGCGGCGTTCCGGGCCTGGTCGCGCATGGCCAGGAAGTGCTCGGTGAGCCCCGCCGGGAGCGGGTCGTCGGCCGCCCACCCGCCGGCGGGCGCGAGGGCGACCACCGACCGGGCCCGGCCGCGGGCGGCCAGCTGCAGGGCCACATGGCCGCCCAGCGAGTTGCCGGCGAGATCGGCCAGGCCGATGCCCGCCGCGTCCATGGCCCGCTCGACCCCGTCGGCCATCGTGCGCGCGGTGGGCGGGCGGTCGAGCGAAGGTCCGCCGGCGTGGCCGGGCAGGGTCGGCGCGAGGACCTCGTGACGGCGCTCCAGCGTGGGCAGGACCAGCTCCCAGGTGCGCCAGGTGTCGGTGAAGCCGTGGATGAGGACCAGGGGCGGGCCCTCCCCGCCCCGGTGGACCGCCGTGAAGGCGCTCAGCGCACGGGACCGGCGGCCCGGAACGCCGGACGCCCGACGAGCGCGTCACGCCAGGCGCGAAGGCGCGGGAACGGCGCGAGGTCCATCCCGGTCACCGTGGTGCGGAAGAGCGGCGGGGCGGCCACCACGTCGGCGAGGGTGAGATCCGGCCCGAGCGCGAGCGGGCCGGCCAGCAGCGCGTCGAACACCGCGAGCACCGGCGCCACCTCGCCCGCCACGCGCACCGCCGCCGCGTGGTCGGGTGGTCGGGACCCGAAGCCGCCGCCCGGCGTCCATCCGAGCGCCTCGTTCTCGACCCGGCGGAGCGCCGGTCGCAAGGTGAGCACGAAGCGGTCGATCCACTCGTCGATGCGCGCCCGCGCCGGGGGGTCTGGGGGGTACAGGTGCCAGGCGCCCTCCCGGGCGACCAGGTAGCGCAGGATCGCCGCCGACTCGGCCAGCACCATGTCGCCGTCGCGGAGCGCGGGGATGCCGCCGAGCGGGTTCAGCGCCAGGTACCAGTCCGGCCGCGGACGGGCCATCGGCACCTCCACGCGCTCGTGGGCCACGCCGAGCTCGGCGAGCAGGAAGCGCACCTTGAGCGCGTTGGAGGAGACCGGGTTGTCATAGAGGACGAGCGCCATGCCGGGAGGCTACCCCCGGCTCACCGGCGGAGCGTGAGCCGGCGCACCACCGGCGCGGCCCCGTTCACCGACACCTGGGCCCACACCGGGGCCGTGCGGCGGCGCGCGACGAGCGCCCGGCCGGCGGCCGTGAGGCGCACCCGCACGGCCGCGCGCTTCCCGGCGCCGATGCGGAAGGACGCCTGCCCGTAGACCACGCTCCGGGCCGCCCGGGCCCGGGCGGCGACCGGCCGGCGCGCGGCCAGCAGCACCCGGCCCACGCACTCGGCGCTCCCGCCGCAGGCCACCACCACCGGGGCGACGTCGCCCCGCACCGGCACCGCCACCACCGGCAGCCCGGGGGCCGGGACGGCGGGCGCCACCGGCGCCGGGGCCGCACCCGGCCCGGCGCCCGGGCCGGGGCCCGGGGTCGCGCCCGGGGTGGCCCCGCCGGCCCCGGGCGACGCCCCGCCCGCGGGCACCAGCTCACCCTGCATCATCACGATGTAGCCGCCGACCGCCGACCCGCCGCCGGACGCCCGCGGGGCCACCGTGGGCTCCGAGTAGGCCGGGAAGAACGCGTTGTTGAAGACCGGCGAGATCGGCTGGGTGGCCCCGCCGTGCACCCCGGTGTCGAAGAGCGGCACCGGCGTGGTGCCGTCGAGCACCGAGAGCGCGAGCTGGTCGAAGGCCGCGGCGCGGGTCTCGTCGGGGCCGGGGAGCGTCTCGATGGTGACCGGGAGGTTGACGTTCACGGTCGTCACCGCGTTCGGCTGCGGAGTGAACACCGGGCCCAGCGCCTGCAGGGAGCAGCAGACGCGGTTCGGCTGGCCGTCGTTGCGGGCGTTCTGCACCAGCCAGCGCAGGATGACCGGCTGCATGGGCCCCACCACCGGTCCCACCCGCACGCGCACCTGGGTGATGACGCCGCTGGACGGCGGGAAGAGGCCCTGGCCGTTCGGCGTGGCGTCGCCGTGGGTCCAGGTGCAGCTTGCGAAGCCGGCGGAGCCCGGCCATGCGCCCGGGATGTTGTCCGGGAACGGCGCCCCGAGCGGGCAGGTGGGGCTGATGTTCGGCGCCACGCTCAGGTTCGCGCCGAACGGGACGGCCGCCGCCGGCGCCGCGGCGGCGAGCCCGGCGGCGACGGCCACGAGGGCGGCGACGCGGGCGGGTGAGACGGGGCGCGACATGTCCTGGCTCCTTCGGGCGGGTGCGCGTGGGCCATGCAACCCGGCCGGCGTCCCACCGGTGTCCCACGGGGCGCTCGGATAGCCTCGTTCGCCATGGCCGGCCGGACCTCCCCCGCGCTCCTCACCGTCCTCGTGCTGGCCGCCGCCGGCTGCGGGGGTGGCGGTACGACCACGACCACGACCGGCGAGCGCCCGCGCACGCAGCCGGTCGAGGCCCCGCGCACCGGCACCGCCGAGGTGCCGGCCGCGCCCACCTGGGAGCGCCCGGGGATCGCCGCGGTGCTCGGGACGCTCCGGCGGCAGCTCGGGGGCGACCCGCGCATCTACGGCGTGTCGGCCAGCCCGCGGTGGGTCGTGGTGGTGGTCCAGGATCCGCGCGTGCGCCGGAACCTGGACCGCTACGACTGGCAGGACGGGGCGTTCACCGGCCCGGAGCCCTACGGCGTGCGCGACCCGCGCGACCTCGCCTGGCAGACCGTCCCCCTGTCGGCCCTGCGCCCGGGCGTGTTCCGGGGGCTGGTGCGGCGGGCCGAGCGGATCCCGCTGGAGGGCGGGGTCACCGGCTCCGTCTCGCTCGGCGTCGGGGTCCGGGGGCCGGTGCTGAGCGTCAGCAGGTCCGGCGTGCGCGAGCGGCTGACGGTGCGCGCCGACCGCGACGGGCGGATCGTCGAGGTCGACCGCTCGACCCGGTGAGCCGCCGCGCGGGTCACTCCCCGTAGAGCTCGAGCAGCCCCCGGCGGGGCGCCAGCCAGGCCCCCTCGGGCGGCAGCATGTCGAGCGGCAGCTCGCGCTCCAGCGGCTGCTGGAACAGCCCCGGGATCTCCTCCAGGTCGATGAAGCCGATCCCGGGGTCGCCCATCGCCGCGCCGTTGAACTCGCGGAAGCCGATCACGGTGAGCGGCAGCCGGCGCCCCAGCGCGCCGAGATCCTCATCGAGGTCCCGGAACCGGTCGGCGGTGGCGAGCACCACCTCGGCCAGCGGGCCCTCGCGCTCGCGCAGGCGCACGTGGGCCAGCAGCTCGCGGTCGATGTCGTCCTCGTCCTGGAGCTTGGGCTTCAGGAACACCGAGAAGCCGCTGCCGCGCAGGAGCTCCACCCAGCCGCGCATGCGGTCGGCCGCGTCGCGGGGGACGTTGGCGAAGACGCACGCCTCGGGCACCTCGCCCGGCCGCGTGCGCTCGACCAGCCAGCGGGCGAGCACATCGAAGCGCGGGCGCTCCTCGGGCCGGGGGGCCCGCCCGCCGAGCAGGGTCCCGAGGGCCACGTCGATGTTCGGCGCGTCCCACACCAGCAGCCGCCGCGCCATGCCGTCCGGCTCCTCCTGCACCCGTTCCTCCCCGGGTCCGGCCGCGCCGGGCCGGCGCGACGGGACCCATTCAACCGCACCGGGCGGCGGCGCTCACTCCGGGTCCCGCACCACCCGCGCGACGAAGGACTCCAGGCGCACCCAGCCCTCGGGGGGACGGCCGATGAGCCAGCCGTCGACCAGGGCGAGGTCCGACCACCCCTCCGCGAGCACCCGGCGGGCGTCCCAGGCGGCCTCCTCCAGCCGGGCCAGGAACTCCCCGTCCTGGGCGTCCGCGAGGTCCATGAGCGGCCGGGCGGACCGGAGCGCCGCCACCACGTCGTCCGGGCCGGCCTCGGCGGCGTCGCGGACCATCAGCAGCCGCTCCCCGGCCCGGGCGATCGCGCGGCCCACCTCCGCCGCCTCGGCCCGGCCCGCCGCGTCGACGCCGAAGCAGCGCACCCGCCGGTCCGGATCCTCCAGCGCGACCCACCACATGACGGCCTCCACCCCCTCCGGATCGGCCGTGGACGCGCCGCGCTCCACCCCGGCCGGCGCACCCTGCGCCATCCGGCCCGTCCGGGCGTCCGGCCCGCACCGGGCACGCTAGGCTCACCCCATGCCGTCGTATGAGGATCCCGACGCCCCCATCCGCATGGACATCACCCAGTGGGGGGCCTGGGTCGCCATCCTCGCGATCGTCCTGAGCGTGGGGCTCTTCGTGCTGCTCCTGCTCGCGTTCGTGTAGTCCCGCCGTGCGCGCGGCCGTCTTCCACGGGCCGGCCGACATCCGGGTGGAGGACGTCCCCGACCCGCGCATCGAGCGGCCGGACGACGCGCTGGTGCGCATCACCCACGCATGCGTGTGCGGGAGCGACCTGTGGATCTACCGCGGGGCCGAGGCGTGGTACCGGCCCGGCATGCGGATCGGCCACGAGTGGATGGGCGTGGTGGAGGCCGTCGGCCCGGAGGTGCGCACCGTGCGGCCGGGCGACCGCGTCATCGCCCCGTTCGCCTTCTCCGACGGCACCTGCGGGTTCTGCCGGGAGGGGCTGCACACCTCATGCCCGCGCGGCGGCTACTGGGCCGGCGCCGGCGACGGCGGGCAGGCCGAGGCCATCCGGTGCCCCCTGGCCGACGGCACGCTGGTGCGGGTGCCCGACCTGGTGGCCGGGGACGAGGCCCTGCTCAGGGCGATCCTGCCGCTGAGCGACGTGATGAGCACCGGCCACCACGCCGCGGTGAGCGCCGGGGTGCGGCCGGGCACGACGGCCTGTGTGGTCGGGGACGGCGCGGTGGGGCTCTGCGGCGTGCTCGCGGCCCGGCGCCTGGGCGCCGAGCGGGTCATCGTGGTCGGCCACCACCAGGAGCGGCTGGCGCTCGCCCGGCGGCTGGGGGCCACCGACGTCGTGACCGCCCGCGGGGACGCGGCGGCGGCCGCGGTCGCGGAGCTGACCGGCGGCGGCGCCCGGTCGGTGCTGGAGTGCGTGGGAGCCCAGCCGGCGATGGAGACCGCCATCGCGGCCTGCCGCGACGGCGGCACGGTGGGCTTCGTGGGCTGGCCGCACGGGGTGCGGATCGACGCCGGCGCCCAGCTCTACGGGCGCAACGTGGGCGTGCGCGGCGGGGTCTGCCCGGCCCGCGCGTACATCCCGGAGCTCATGGCCGACGTGCTGGCCGGCCGCCTGGACCCCTCCCCGGTGCTCGACCTGGTCGTGCCGCTGGAGGAGGTGGCCCGCGGCTACGCGGCGATGGACGCCCGCGAGGCGGTCAAGGCGATGGTGGTCACCGGCTGAACGCCCTCACCGGCGCCCGCCGCGGCGCGGGCGCCGGGTGCGGGTGCGGGTGACCGACGGCCGGCGGGCCAGGAACGCGACCGCCCGGGCCACCGCCGGGTCGGCGCGGAGGGCCTCGACCGACGCCGCACGACCGGCGAGCTCGCGGTTGGGGATGAGGGCGTGCACCGCGTCGTGGCAGTCGCGGCAGATGGTCACGGTCTCCTCGCCCCCCTCGCTGCGCGGCACCAGGTGATGCCGGCTCGGGAAGCGCATGGGACGCCGGCAGAGCGGGCATGGCGCAGGCTCGTCGGCCACGCCCGGCAGGATGACAGGCGCCCGGCCGGCGGCCGGGGGCATCGGCACCCGCGACCCGCTCACGAGCCGGAGCCGGGCCGACGGGGTCGGGACACCCCCACCCGTCAGGGCCCCACCGACCCGGGTGCCGCCCCGCCCGGCCCGGAGGCGGCCAGCAGGCGCTCGAGCCGGGCGGTCGGCGGGAGGCCGAGGGCCCCGCGGATGTCGCGCGCGCGGCGCGCCAGGCCGCCCGCGCCGCCGCGGCGCCCGAGCGCGAGCATGAGCTCGGCGCAGGCCACCAGCCGTCCGTCGTCCATCGGCTCGGCCGCGATGCCCGCGTCCAGCAGGCGGACCGCCTCGTCCAGGTCGCCGCGCTCCCGGGCGCCGGCGGCGAGCATGTCGACCAGGTCGAGGTGCCGGCGGCGGAGGCGCTCGCGGGGCGCCGCGGCCCACTCCGCGTAGGGATCGGCGGGCAGGAGCTCGCCGCGGTGGCGCGAGAGGGCAAGGCGGGCGAGGCCCTCCCGCTCGGGGGCCGCGGCCGCGAGGGCGGCATCGGCGGCGGCCGTGAACTCCGAGGCGTCCACGCGCACGCCGGGCGCCAGGGCGAGCGCCTCGTCGCCGCGGCGCACCACCAGGCCCCCGCACCGGGCCCTGATGCGGTTCAGCAGGTTGCGCAGCCGGGCCCGGCCGGTGACCGGGTCGACCCCGGGCCAGAGCGCCTCGACCGCCTCGTCGACCGCCACCGGCCCGGCGCGCACGGCCAGGAGCTTCACCAGGGTCGCGGTGCGGCCCGGGGGCGGGTCGGCCGGGCGACCGTCGGCGGTCACCGCGAAGCCGCCGAGCACGGTCACGGCGAGGTCCGGGGGGCGGTCGCCGGCCCGCCGGGCCGCCCGCGAGCCGGCCGCCCCGGCCAGCTCGGCGAGCGCCGGCGCGATGTCGGCCTCGTGCAGCGCGGGCAGCTCCGGATGGCCGAGCGCCGCGGCGGCCTCGAAGGCGTCCGTGGCGAGCGCCGCCGCCCGTTCCCCGCCCCGCCGCGTCGCGGCGTGCGCGCGCAGGAGCAGCGTGCGCCACTCCTCCCGCGGGGGCTGCTGGGGTGAGGCGGCGTAGGCGGCGAGCACCTCCTCCGCCCGCCGGGGATCGCCGAAGCGCGCCTCGACCGCACCCTCCGCGGGCCAGGCGATCTCGGGATGGCCCGCGGCGGCGGCCCGCTCCACGGCCCGGGCCGCCCAGGCCCGCGCCCCGGCCTCGTCGCCCGCCCGAGCCAGCATCTGCGCGCCGTCGGCGAGGAACTCGACACCGGTCGGGTGCCCGAACCAGTCGCTGGCGTGCCGCTCGGCCTCCCGCAGCCGCCGGGCCACCCCGGCGGCGTCCCCGCGCACCGCGGCGACCCGCGCCGCCTCCCACGCGGCGTAGGCCCGGATGCGGTGGTCGCCGATGTCGCGGCCGGTCTCGGCCGCCTCGGCCAGGAGCGCCTCGGCCTCGTCCAGGCGGCCGACGGCGGTGAGGGCCTCGGCGAGGAAGGTGGCGAGCGCGGCCCGGTGGCGGCCGGCCCGGGGGAGCGCGCCGAGGGCCTCGCGCAGGTGCGCGACGCCGCGGTCGAGGTCGCCGCGGGCGAACGAGACCCCGTAGCCCAGGCCGGTGAGCGCCGCCGCGCGCCACTCGGCCTGGCCCATCGCCTGCAGGGTCGCGGCGGCCTCCGCGTAGTGGTCCTCGGCCGCGGAGAGCGAGGCGGGGTCCCCGCGGAACGCCGCGGCCCGCCCCAGGGCGAGCAGGGCCCGGCCGCGGGTGACGCCCTCGCCGGGCCCCGCGTCGCCGAGCACGGCGCGGGCGGCCTGCTCGGCCTCGTGCGCCCGACCGTCGCGCGCGTGGTCCAGCGCCGTCTCGGCGGCCACCGCCCGCGCCACCTCGGCCGGCCCGCCGGCCCCGGTCACCCCGGCCGCCCGCCCGAGCAGCCGCTCGCGCACCTCGAGCTGGGTCCGCGCCTCGGCCACCCGGGCGGCCTGGACCAGCGCGGTGGCGTCGCCGGCGAGGGCGGCGTCGGGGACGAGGGCCAGGGCCGCCAGGATCTCCCCGGTGGAGAGCGCGTCGAGCGCCCGCCAGTCCAGCGCGGCGAGCAGCCCGGCCAGGTCCGCCGGCCGGGCGGCGCCGGCCAGCAGCGCCACGGCGGCCGCGGCCTCCCCGCGGCGGGCGTAGTGGGCGGCGGCGACCCCGAGCACCGCAGCGTCGGCCGGCGCGCGGCGGGCGAGGTCCTCCCGCAACGGCGCCGGGAGCTCGAGCCACCCACCGGTGCCGGGGGTGAGGGGCAGCCCGCCGTCCTCCAGGCGCCCGGCGGCGTCCGGCCCGGCCAGCAGGCCGATGAGCGCGGCGTCGAGCATCGGCAGGTGCCCGAGCGCCACCGCGTGCCCGCCGAGCACCGGCCCGAGGCCGGCGAGGAGGGCGTCGACCAGCGCCGGGAAGCCGTCCGCGGCCGGTGCGCCCCGCCGGGCGGCCAGCACCACCGCGGCGGGCCAGCCGCCGGTCAGCCGGTGCACCTCGGCGGCACGGGCCGGGCTCGCGGCCCCGCCCGCCGCCCGGAGCACCGCGGCCACCTCCTCGGCGCTCAGGGCGAGGTCCCCGGGGCCCAGGGGCGGCCCGGCCGGGGCCAGGGCGGGCGGCAGGCGCCGGCCGAGCACCAGCACCCGGTGCGGCGCCGGGAGGCCGGCGGCGAGCGCGGCGATCCACTCCGCCGCGGGCCCGGTGGCGACCTGGACGTCGTCGACCACGAGGACGACGGGGTCGGGCAGCCGGGCGAGCGCCTCGACCAGGGCGGCCAGCCGCTCGGGCGGCGGGGCCTCGTCCAGGGCGGCCGCCACGGCCGAGAGCCCGGCGCGTCCCGCGCCGCGGCGCAGGGCGGCGGCGACCGCGTCGGGGCCGGCGTGCGGACCGGCGAGGGCGGCGGTGACCTCGGCCGCGCCGATCGCCGCCGCCGCCTCGCGGGCGAGGCTGCTCTTGCCGTACCCGCCGCCGGCGACGACCGTGGACACCCGCCGGCCGGCGAGCCGGGAGACGAGCCGCGGACGGGGCACGTGATGCGGGGGCAGCGGGGGCATGACCCTTCCGCCGGACCATACGCATGCGGCGCAACGGCCGTGCGGCGGAGCTCCTCGGCGCGGAGACCCGCCCCGGATGGCGGCGTGGTCTCAGGGTTGCGCGCGCAAGGATTCGGGGGGTGGATGGGGTCGTCCCCGATGACCGGGCGCGCCCCCGGCCGTAGCGTCGGCGTCATCGCACCCGCCAGCCCCGGAGGCCCCGATGACGCCCACCACCACCGCACCCGCGCCTGCCCTGCTCCATCGGCCGGCCGGCGCGGGCCGCACGCTCGCCGGACCCGGCGGCTCCTCCACGTTCCTGGTGACCGGCGAGGAGACCGGCGGCGCCTACTTCGCGATGGAGGCCCCGGTGCCGCCGGGGGGCGGGCCGCCGCCCCACATCCACACCCGCGAGGACGAGACCTTCTCCGTGCTCGAGGGGCACGTCACGTTCCGCCTGGGGGAGGAGCGCATCACGGCCGGCCCCGGCGCGTTCGTGAACATCCCCCGCGGGCGGGTCCACTGCTTCCGCAACGACGGGACGCTGCCCGCACGGCTCATCCTCACCTTCACCCCGGCCGGGATCGAGCGCTTCTTCGCGGAGACGCTCGAGCGGGCGCTCGACCCCTCCGCCCCGGCGCCGGACAACCTGGACGAGGTCGCCGCCCGCGACGCGGAGGCCGCGCCCCGATACTGGATGGTCTTCATCACCTGATGCCGACACCTGGGGCCCGGGGCAGGCCCCGGGCCCCACCGCCCCCGCGCTACGGCCGCACCGCGACCTTGACCCAGCCGGGCTCGCGCGCCGCCATGGCCGCGTAGGCGGCCGGCACGTCGTCGAGGCCGACGGTGTGGGTGAACACCGGCGAGGGGTCGATCACGCCGCGCTCGAGCAGGGGCCAGAGCCGGTGGATGTAGCGCCGGGACGGGCACACGCCCCCGGTGAGCGTCACGTTCTTGAGGAACGCCACGTCCCACGGGATGTCCGGCGGGCCGGAGAAGACCTCCATCCCGACCCAGCCGATGCGCCCGCCCGGGCGCACGGCCTCATACGCCGCCCGCATCGACGCCGGGCTGGCGACCGCGCACACCACGACCTGCGGGCCGAGCCCGTCGGTGAGGTCGGCCAGGAGCGGCGCCAGCGCGTCGGGACGATCCCGGGTGTCGACCGCGTGGGTGGCGCCCAGGCGCCGGCCCAGGGCCAGGCGGTCGGCGTGGTGGCCGGCGAGCACGACGGCCGACGGCCCGAACAGCGTGGCGGCATGGCAGGCGAGCAGCCCCACCGCCCCGTCGCCCTGGACCAGGATCACGTCGCCGGGGACGGGCCGCGCCCCGCTCAGCGCGTGCAGCGCGGTCGAGAGGACGTCCCCGAGCGGCAGCACGCGCGCGTCGTGCTCGGGCGCGGCGAGGGCCTCGGGGATGCGCTCCAGGGTGCCGTCGGCGTACGGGACCCGCACCCGCTCGCTCTGCGCGCCCTCCACCGGCCCGCCGGCCGTCCAGATGTTCTGGAAGCCGAAGCAGCCGCCCACCAGGCAGGACGTGAAGAGCTCCTCGCGGCAGAACGGGCACCGGCCGCAGCTGAACCAGAACGGCGCGAGCACCCGGTCGCCGGGCGCGACCGCCCGCACCGCCTCGCCGACCTCCTCGACGATCCCCACGAACTCATGGCCCACCCGGGATCCCGGGCCGATCCCCAGGCCGTCGCCGTGGTGGTAGATGTGCAGGTCCGAGCCGCAGACGCCGGCCAGGGTGACGCGGACCACCGCGTCCTCCGGCCCGAGCAGGCCCGCGTCGGGGACCGTCTCGACCCGCACGTCGTGCGGGCCCTCGAAGACGACGCCACGCATGGCTCCCCCCTTCCCCCGTGGACGCCTCCACCCCGGAGTCTGGTCCCGCGACCCCGGGATCCCATCCCCCGCCCCGGGCCGTCGTCCGGGGCCGGTGACAGCATCCGGCGGTCCCATGCGCCGCCGCCCGTCCGTCCCGATCGCCGTCGCCGTCACCGTCGCCTGCGCCCTCGCCGCGCCGGCCGCCGGCGCGCCGTCCGGCCGCACCGTGCCGCTGCCCCCGCTCACGCCGATCACCACGGCCGAGCCCACGCCGGTGCTCCCGCCCGCCGCGACCACCACGCCGCAGACGACGGCGACGACCGATCCCCCTCCGGCTCCGGCTCCTCCGGCGACCACCCGGGCCGCGCCGGCCCCGGCGCCCCCCCCGCCGCCGCGCACCGCCACCGGGGCGGCCACCGCGCCGGCGCCGGCCGGGGACGACGCCGACGGGGGCGGCAGCGGCCTCACCCTCCCCGACCCCCCGGGCGGCCTGGCGCTCTGGGCGGCCGGGCTCGGGCTGGTCCTGGTGGGCGGGGGGGTGGCCATCCGCCACCGCCAGATCGCCCGGCGGCGCCGGCGACGGGCGGAGCGCCGGCGGGCCATCGAGCGGGACTGGGAGCAGCCGCCGGGCTGACGGTTTCGGCCCCTCGGGAGCCGGGCAACCGGACCCCGAACGGCGCGGGACGGCAGCACGGCGTCCCGCGCCGTGTCGTTCGCCCCCAGCGGATCGCTCCCCCGCCGGCCCGGGCTACCCTCCCGCGATCGTGCGCGACCGCTCCTTCGCCTCCGACAACGCCGTGGGCGCCCACCCCGCGGTGCTCGCCGCGCTCGCCGACGCCAACGCCGGGGCACTCGGCTCCTACGGGGACGACCCCCACACCGCGGCCGCCGTGGCCGGCATCCGCCGCCTGCTCGGCGACCACGTGGAGGTGCGCCTGGTCACCACCGGGACGGCGGCCAACGTGCTCGGCCTGGCGAGCGTCCTGCGCGCCCACGAGGCGGTCATCGCCCCGGCGAGCGCCCACCTGGTGACCGACGAGAGCACGGCGCCGGGGACGCACGGGGTCCACGTGATCGCCGTCCCCACCGCCGACGGGCGCCTGCGCCCCGGCGACGTGGACGCCCTGGCCGGGACGATCGGCAACCCCCACGCCCCCCAGCCCCGGGTCGTCTCCATGACCCAGTCCAGCGAGCTCGGCCTGGTGTCCACCCCGGCCGAGACCCGCGCGCTCGCCGACGCCGCCCACCGCCACGGCCTCCTGCTGCACATGGACGGCGCCCGCCTGGCCAACGCGGCCGCCGCCCTCGGCCTGCCGCCGCGCGCCCTGGTGACCGACGCCGGGGTGGACCTGCTCGCGCTCGGCTTCACCAAGGCCGGCGCCCTGGGGGCCGAGGCGATCGTCGGCCTCGCGCCCGGCGTGCTCGACGGCATCGACATGACGCTCAAGCGCGGCATGCAGCTGGTGTCCAAGGGGCGGGCGCTGGGCGCGCAGGTGGCCGCACTGCTCCAGGACGACCGCTGGCTGCAGGGCGCCGCGCACGCCAACGCCCTCGCCGCCCGCCTGGCCGACGGGCTCGCCCGGGTGCCGGGCGTGACCCTCGCCCGCCCGGCCCAGGCGAACGCCGTGTTCGCGATCCTGCCCCCGGCGGTCGAGGCCGCGCTCGCCGCGCGGTACGTCTTCTACCCGTGGAACCCGGCCACCCGCGAGTTCCGCCTCATGTGCTCGTGGGCGACCACGGCGCCGGCCGTCGACGCGCTGGTCGCCCTGGCCACCGGCGCCGCGGTCAGGTGAGCCGCCCGCGACGGTGGCGTCCGGCGGTCCGGCGGAAGGGCCACACGCCTCGCTCGGCCGCGGTCCGGCGACCGGGCGGGGGTGCCGGACACCTCAGGCCCGGGCGAGCAGGGCGGGGGCCACGCCGAGCGCGGTGAGGCGGGCGAGGTCGCCGGCCCGGGCGTCGCCCGCCGGCGCCCAGGTCAGGTCGTCGCAGCCCCGGCCATCCAGGACCGCGACCAGGGTCATGAGCCGCGTGGCCTCCTCGTCGGCGACCTCGCCGGCCGCCGCGGCGGCGGCGATGCGGGCCAGCGCGTCGCGGGCCTCGGGGGACACGGCCCGATGATGCCCGACCAGCGCACGCGGGACCGCGGCGGCTCGGCGCACCAGCCGGCCGGGACCGGCGCCCCGCCACGGCGTCCGGGCCTCGGGGCGCCCTGCTCGCGGTAGATGCCCAGCACGGTGTCCACCTGGCGGTCGGTCAGCCCGGCCATGCGGGCGTCGAGCGCCCCGGCGAGCTCGGACGGGCCCACCCCGCGCTCGGCGTCGGCGCGCAGCACCCGGGCCAGCCGGATGCCCAGCGCACGCGCGAGGGCGTCCTCCCAGGCCCCGACATCGGCTCCCCACTGCGGCGTGTCCATCCCGTCCCCGGCGTCGCGGCCCTCCACGATCCCGCATCGGCGGTGCCGGTGCCGGACTGAGCGCCGGGGCGCCCGGTAGGGTCGGCGCCCGTGGAGCGTCCCGCCGCGGCCGTGGTCGCACGGATGGCCTTCACCGGCACCTGGCGCCGGTCGCAGGAGCACGCCCTGGCCGCCTTCGACCGCGACCGCGCCGCGGGCCGCCGGCGCACCCACGTGGTCGCCCCCCCGGGGTCGGGCAAGACGGTGATGGGGCTCGAGATGATCCGCCGGCTCGGCACGCCGGCGCTGGTGCTGGCCCCGAACTCGGCCGTGCAGGGGCAGTGGGTCGCCCGGGCCGAGGCCTTCGGGGCGCCCGGGGCCGCCGGTCCGGATCCCGCCTTCCCGATCGCCTGCCTCACCTACCAGTCCCTGTGCCAGATCGAGGACCCGGCGGCCGCCCTCGGCGACGAGGCCGAGCGCCGCTGGGCCGCCGAGCGGGCGCGGGCGACCATGCAGGCCCCCGAGGCCGCGCTCGCCGAGGGCCGGGCGTTCACCGGGGAGGCGGCGGCCCGCCGCGCCCGGGAGCTCAGGACGATCACCGCGGCGATCAAGCGCGAGATCGCGCGGGCCGAGCACGGCGATCTGCGCCTGGCCGACCTGCTCGCCCCCGGCGCCCGGGAACGCCTGGGCGCGCTGCGCGCCGGCGGGGTCGGCACCGTGGTGCTGGACGAGTGCCACCACCTGGCCTCGCTGTGGGGCTACGTGGTCCGGGCGGCGGTCGAGCAGCTCGGCGACGTGCACCTGGTCGGGCTCACCGCCACCCCGCCCGACGGCCTCACCGCCGCCGAGGCCGAGCTCTACGACCACCTGCTCGGCGAGGTCGACTTCGAGGTCCCGACCCCGGCGGTGGTGCGCGACGGCCACCTGGCCCCCTACCAGGAGCTCGCCTGGCTCACCCGCCCGCTCCAGGCCGAGGAGGAGTGGCTGGCCGAGCACGACGAGCGCTTCCGCGAGCTGGTCGCCGCCCTCCACGCCGATCCCGCCGGGCCCCTGTCGTTCCCGATGTGGGTGACCACCCGGATGCGCCACCGCGGCCGGGAGCAGGACGACGCGGCCGAGGTCTCCTGGGCGCAGTTCCAGCGGCGGCGGCCCGCCCTCGCGCGGGCCGGCGCCCGGTTCCTGGCGTCGGCCGGCCTGCCCCTGCCGCCCGGCGCCCCGACCGGCGAGGGCTACCGCGAGCCCCCGGGGCTCGACGACTGGCTGGTGCTGCTGGAGGACTATGCGATGTCCTGCCTGCGCGCGGAGCCCTCCCCGGAGGCCGCCGCCCGCGACGCGGAGCTCGGCGCGGCGCTGCGCGACCTGGGCTTCGCCCTGACCCGCCGGGGCATCCGCCGGGCGACGAGCGACACCGACCGCCTGCTCACCGGCTCGGCGGCCAAGGGCCTCGCCCTCGTGGAGGTGCTCTCGTGCGAGGACATCGCCCGGGGCGAGCGCCTGCGGGCCCTGGTGCTCACCGACGGCGAGCGCGCGCCCGAGGCCCGGGAGGGGGCCCTGGTGGGCGTGCTCCGCCCGGCCGCCCAGACCGCGCCCGAGGCCGTGCGGGTGCTCGCCGCCGACGCCCGGACCGCCGGGCTCAGACCCCTCCTGGTCAGCGGGCGGGGGGTGCGCTGCGCGGCCGCCGACGCGCCGCTCCTGCTCCCGGTGCTCGCCGGCCACTGCCCGGAGATCCCGGCCGACCGCTTCGCCGCCGAGCCGGACGGGGACCTCGTGCGGCTGCTCGCCCGCCACCCGGCGTGGCGGCCCGGGCGGTGGGTGGCCGCGGCGACCGCGGTGCTCGACACGGGCGCCACCCGGGCCCTGGTCGGCACCCGGGCGATGCTCGGCGAGGGCTGGGACGCGCCGTGCGTGAACTGCCTGGTCGACCTGACCCAGGCCGCGACGGCGACCGCGGTGGCCCAGATGCGCGGGCGCTCGCTGCGCCTGGACCCGGACGACCCCGGGAAGATCGCCTCCAACTGGGACGTCGTGTGCGTCGCCCCGGGCCGCGCCCGCGGCGACGCCGACTACGAGCGCTTCGTGCGCAAGCACCTGCACCTCTACGCGCCGGGCGAGGACGGCGTGATCGAGGCCGGCCCCACCCACGTGCACCCCGCCCTCACCCCGTTCGCGCCGCCGGCGGCCGAGGCGATGGACGAGATCAACCGCCAGATGACCCGCCGGGCGGCCGACCACGCCGCCGCCCGCGAGCGCTGGGCGGTGGGGACGCCCTACCGCGACGAGGTGCTCGACAGCCTGGTGGTGCGCCCGCGCCGCGCCGCCGCGGGAGACCCCGCGCCGGGGGCGGACACCCACCCGCCCCTCGTCCGCCCGCCCGGCGCGCGCCTGCCGGTCGCCGGCGGCGGCGCGGTGGCGGCCGGCGCGGCCGCGGCGGCCCTGGCCCTGGCCCAGCCCCTGGCCCTCGCCGGGGTGCTGGCGCTCCCGGTCGCCGCGGTGTGGGCGGGACGCCGCCTGGTGCGGGCCGAGCGGGCGCTCCCCCTCGCGATGCCGCTGGACCTGGCCGCGCTGAGCGTGCGCGACGCCTACCTCGCCCTGGGCGAGCTCACCCCCGAGGCGGGCCGCTCGCTCGCCATCGAGCCGCGCGCCTCGGGATATCTCCGGGTCTGGCTGCCCGACGCCACCCCCGCGGAGGGGGCCCGCTTCACCGGGGCCCTCGACGACCTGCTCGCCCCCGCCGACGCCCCGCGCTACCTGGTCTCGCGCCCGGTGCCCGACCGGACGGGGGCCCTGCGGCTGCTCGGGCGGGCCATCCGCGGCCGGCCGCCGTTCCGGCTGCGCGAGGTGGCCGTCCCCCGGGACCTCGGCCGCAACCGCACGCGCGCCGACGCCTTCCACCAGGCCTGGTGCCGCTGGATGGGCCCCTGCGAGCTGGTGTTCACCCGCCGCGACGAGGCGTCGGAGGACCGCCAGGCCGCCGCCGGGGCCCAGGCGCCCGACCACGTGACCGCCCGCCGGCGGGTCTGGCGCTAGCTCCCCGTCGCGGCCGTGAGCGGCGGCACCGGGGTGGGCCGGCCGGCGTCGTCCACCGAGACCAGCGTGAACAGGCCGGTGGTGCAGAGCGTCCGGGTGCCCTCGATCGCGTCCTCCTTGTGGACGTCGACCCGGACGCGGATGCTGGTGCGCCCCACCGACTCGACGCGGGCGATGAGCTCGACCATCTCGCCCTGCACGACCGGCACCCGGAAGTCGATGTGGTCGATGGCCGCCGTCACCACCACGTTGCGCGCGTGGCGCATGGCCGCGTAGCCCGCGGCCTTGTCCATCCACGCCACGAGCTGACCGCCGAAGAGCCGGCCCCGGGGGTTGGTGTCGGTCGGGAACACCGACTCGAGGACGCGGGCCTCCATGCCCCAAGCGTAGGGAGGAGCGGCCCGGTCGGCCGCAGGCGCGGCCGTCAGCGGCCCCCGGGGGCCCCCGGGGTGAGGATGCTGCGGATCTCGAGGTCCTTGCGGGGGCCGCGGACCCGCCAGGTCACCGTCCATCGCGCCGGGTCGCCCGCCACCACGCCCTCGTAGCGGTCATCGGCACAGGGGTGGATCACCGTCCCGCCCGGGCGCCAGGCGTGGAACGGCGTGCCGTCCGGGAACACGACCTGCCAGCCCCCCGCTCCCGGCACGAGCCGGTAGGCGCGGGTCGCCGGCAGCACGCGGCCGTCCCACTCCAGGTCCATGCGCTCCAGCCAGTCGATCGCCCCGCCCGGGGCCGGGACCAGGTCGAGCGTGCCCCGGGCGCGGCCGGCGCGGCCCGCCCGGGCGTCGGCGATCGCCCGCCGCAGACGCCACCGGCCGACCAGGCGCGCCGGGTCGTCGAGGGGGTGCGGTCCGGGCACCCGCGCATCATCCCAGGCCCTACCCTTGCGCCGGTGAACCGTCCGTCCCCTCCGCCGCCCAGCCTCCCACCGCCCGGCCTGGCCCCCGGTGGCTGCCTGGTCCCGGTGCTGATGGTCACCACCTTCCTCGCCGCGTTCCTGCTCCTGGCGACCGGCCGCTGGCTCGGCGAGCGGTGGGCCGGGACCGGCGGCGGCGTGGTCGGGGCGCTCGCCGGCCTGGCCGTCGGCGCCCTGCTCATCCTCGGGGCCGTCCGGTACATCCGCGGGATGCAGGCCCGCCGGCTGGCCGAGATGGCGGACGACCCGCAGGTCCCGGACCCGCCGGAATAGGGGCATCCCCCGATGCCCCCGGCCGGCGCCGGTGGAAGCATCGCCCGATGGACGGACATCGGCGGGTGCTGGTGGCGGTGGCCAGCCGCCACGGGGCCACGGCGGAGATCGCCGACGCGATCGGCCGGGCGCTCGAGGCCGCGGGCGTCGAGGCCGACGTCGAGCCCACCGCGGGGGTCGACCACCTCGCCCCGTTCGACGCGGTCGTGCTGGGCAGCGCCGTCTACATGGGCCGGTGGCTGGAGCCGGCCCGGCGCTTCGCGGTCGACCATGCCGCCGACCTGTCCGAGCGGCCGGTGTGGCTGTTCTCGAGCGGGCCCATCGGCGACCCCCCGCGGCCCGGCCCGGACGATGCGGTGCGCCTGGACGAGATCATGGCCGCCACGGGCGCCCGGGAGCACCGCGTCTTCGCCGGACGCCTGCGCCGCGAGGACCTCGGCCTGCCCGAGCGGGTGGTGGTGCGCGCGACCGGCGCCGCCGACGGCGACCGGCGCGACTGGGCCGAGGTGGAGGCGTGGGCCCGCGGGATCGCCGCCGCGCTGAGCGCCCCGCGCGTCGGGTGAGCGACGCCGGCGGCCTCCTGGAGGACCTCTGGGCCGCGCCCGCCCCGCCGGGCTGGCCCATGCACGCCGCGTCGCCCCCCGACGGGCTGCCGCCGGTGGCCGCCCGGGTGCTCGCCCGGACGATCCCGGCCGGCACGAGGGTGCCGCACGTCCTGCGGCTGGCCATGCGGGGCCACATCCGCCTCGGCCCCGCCTGGCTCCCGTTCACGGCCGATCAGGTGCTCGCCCCGGTGGCGGGCTTCGTCTGGCGCGCCCGGGTGGCCGGGGGCCTCATGGCCGGGGCCGACAGCTTCGTGGTCGGCGGGGAGGGGCGCATGGACTTCCGCCTGGCCGGGGGGGCGCCGCTGGTGCAGGGCGCGGGACCCGACGTCACGCGGTCCGCGCTCGGCCGCCTGGTGCTGGAGGGGGCGGGGCTGCTTCCGGTGCTCCTGCTCCCGGACGCCGGGGCGCGCTGGGCGCCGGGCGAGGATCCCGCCCGCGGCCAGGTCGTGATCCCGCTGGCCGGCGAGGACCACCGGGTCGCGGTCGTCGCCGGCCCCGACGGGGCGATCGCCGAGGTCGCGATGATGCGCCACGGGCCGCTCCCCGGCGGCGGGCACGGGCCCCGGCCGTTCGGCGCGGTGACCGAGGGACACCGCGAGACCGGCGGCGTGCTCGTGCCCACGCGCCTCCGCGCCGGCTGGCGCGGCGCCGAGTTCTTCCGGGCCGAGATCACCGGGGCCGAGGTGCGCTGACGCATCGGGGGGGATCCGTAGGATCCGGGCATGGCCTTCGACCCCCGGCTCGGTGTGGCCTTCGGCTTCGACGCCGATGAGCTCGCGGCCAACCGGGAGGGACGCCTGACCGCCGACCAGGCGGTGATGCTCGGCAACGCGCCGAGGGCCTACGCCCGCCAGCGGAGCCGGGTCTGGGTGCTGCTGGTGGTCGTGCTGATCGTGGTCGCGGTGCTCGCGTACCTGGTGATGGCGAACACGCCGGGGACCAGCACCGGCGTGGTGGTCGCGTTCGCCGCCGGCGTCGGGGTCATCCTGCTCGTGATCGTCATCGCGATGGGCCGCTCCCGGCGGACCATGGAGACGCTCGCGGCCTCGCCGCTCCTGCAGGTCGAGGGCCCCCTGCGCATCCGTGCGAACGCCTCCGGCTGGACCGCCACGGTCGGCGAGGCCCGCTTCGAGCTGGACGCCGAGCGCATGAACGCCCTGGTCGAGGGCGAGCGCTACCGCGTCAACCACCTCCCGTTCGGAGGGAAGGTGGCCGTGGTCTCGATCGAGCGGATCTGACCGTCACCGGGCCCCGCGGTCCGCGGCGCCGCGATGTCCGGCGTCAGCCGGAGCGGCCGTGGCGCCGGCGCACGCCGGCCCCTCGGCCTCGCTATCGCCCGGGCTTGCGGGTGTAGAGCCCCGAGGGGGCCGGCGCGCTGGCGGTGGGCTGGGCGACCCGGTCGAGCGCCGCGCCCAGGCGGTCCCGGCAGCCCGAGCACAGGCGCCCGGCGTCGGAGGGCCGGCCGCACGCCTCGCAGGTGAGCCTGGCCTCCTCCAGGCGGCCGAGCTCCAGCCGGCCCTCGCTCACGAAGCCGATGATCCGCTCGCGGCTGACCCCCGTGCGCTTCGCCAGCTCGTCCACGGTCCGGGCCGGCTCGTCGCGCAGCGACTCGCGCACGGTCACGAAGTCGCGGTCGCGGGACTCATGGCAGTCCGGGCACAGCCCGCGCGCGAGGTAGGCCACCAGCCGTCCGCATTCCCTGCACTGCTCGATGGGCACGCCCCCTCCTCCCCGGGTGGACCACCATCCGGATCGGCAACGGCGCGGCGAGGCTTCAGTCCCCGGGCGCGAACGGCCCCTTGGTCGCGATCGACACCCGGTTCCACGCGTTGATCGCCGTGATGGACATCACGAGCCGGGCGAGCTCCGCCCCGGGGAAGTGATCGGCCGCCTCGGCCATGACCGCCTCGGGCACGGGCCCCTGGGCCACCAGGGTGAGCGCCTCGGTGAGCGCGAGGGCGGCCCGCTCCCGCGGGGTGAACCGCTCGCTCGTGCGCCAGCCGGCGAGCGCGGCCACCCGGTCGTCGGTCTCCCCGGCCTTGCGCAGCAGCTGGTCGTGCCACCCGGTGCAGCTCATGCAGGCGTTGATCTGGGATGCGCGGAGCTTCAACAGCTCCGAGAGCGCGTGGTCGTCCAGCCCCGCCCGGGTGAGCGCGGCGAGCGCGCGGTAGCCGTCGGGGGTGTCGCGCTTGACCTCGGGAAGCCGCAGTCCCGCGCCGGTGGCCGTGGTGCCCAATCCCGCTCCTCGATGCCGGGGTGCCCTGTGCTCCCATGCTGACAGACCACGCAAGGGGCACCCGCCGGGAGCGGGAGGCCGGCCGCCGCCACCCCGGGAGGGCGCTGGTAGCCTCGCCGGATGCCCTCCGCCACCCACGAGGCGTCGCCCCTCCGGCGTCTGTGGCGCTACACCCGCCGGCACCGGCCCACGGTCATCTGGGCCACCGTGCTCTCGGTCCTCAACAAGATCTTCGACGTGGCGCCGGAGATCCTGATCGGCGCGGCGGTCGACGTGGTGGTCCGCGCCGACGACTCGTTCATCAGCGGCCTGCTCGGCATCGAGAGCCAGTGGGGGCAGCTCCTGGCCCTCGCGGCGATCAACGTGGTCATCTGGCTGCTCGAGTCGCTCACCGAGTGGGGCTATCAGCTCACCTGGCGCAACCTGGCCCAGACCGTCGAGCACGAGGCGCGGATCGACGCCTACGCGCACGTGCAGCGGCTGGAGATGGCCTACTTCGAGGACGCCTCGACCGGCGGGCTCATGTCGGTGCTGAACGACGACGTGAACCAGCTCGAGCGGTTCCTGGACGTCGGGGCCAACGAGATCATCCGCGTGGTCGTGAACGTGGTGATCGTCGGGCTGGTCTTCCTGCTGGCCTCGCCGCTGCTGTGGGTCATCGCGTTCCTGCCCATCCCGGTGATCGTGTGGGGCTCGTTCTGGTACCAGCGCCGGCTGGAGCCCCGCTACGCCAAGGTCCGCGCCCAGGTCGGGACGCTCTCGGGCACCCTGGCCAACAACCTGGGCGGCATCGCGACGATCAAGGCGTTCACCGCCGAGGACCGCGAGCTCGCCCGGGTGAGCGGCGAGTCGGACGCCTACCGCGCGGCCAACCGCGAGGCGATCCGCGTGTCCTCGGCCTTCGTGCCCCTCATCCGGGTGGCGATCCTGGTCGCGTTCACCGCGACGATGCTGGTGGGCGGGCGCATGGCCCTCGACGGGCAGATGGCGGTGGGCCTGTTCAGCGTGCTGGTGTTCATGACCCAGCGACTGCTCTGGCCGCTCACCCGCCTGGGCGAGACGTTCGACCTGTACCAGCGCGCGATGGCCTCGACCCGGCGCATCCTCGACCTGCTGGACACCGAGCCCCGGGTGCAGCCGGGCCGGGCGCACCTGCCCCGGCCGGTCGCCGGCGCCGTGCGCTTCGAGGGCGTGACGTTCGCCTACTCCGACGGCGGGCCGGTCCTCACCGACCTGGACCTCGACGTCCCCGCCGGCCAGACCCACGCCGTGGTCGGGCTGACCGGGTCGGGCAAGAGCACGCTGGTGAAGCTGCTCCTGCGCTTCTACGAGCCCCGGCGGGGACGGATCACCATCGACGGCGTCGACGTGGCCGACCTCTCCTTCGGCGAGCTGCGCGGCGCCATCGGGTTCGTGAGCCAGGACGTGTTCCTCTTCCACGGCTCGGTGCGCGAGAACGTGGCCTACGGCCGCCCGGACGCGACCGACGAGGAGGTCGAGCGGGCCATCCGGCTGGCCGAGGCGTGGGACTTCGTGAGCGCGCTGCCCGAGGGGTGGGCGACCGTGGTCGGCGAGCGGGGCCAGAAGCTCTCGGGCGGCCAGCGCCAGCGCCTGTCCATCGCGCGGGCCATCGTGCGCGACCCCGCGGTCCTCGTGCTCGACGAGGCCACCTCGGCGGTGGACAACGAGACCGAGGCGGCCATCCAGCGGTCGCTGGAGACGGTGAGCCGGGGTCGCACCACCGTGGTCATCGCCCATCGCCTGTCCACCGTGCGCCACGCCGACCGCATCCACGTGCTGGAGAAGGGCCGGGTGGCCGAGGCCGGCACCCACGAGGAGCTGGTCATGGCCGGCGGGCTCTATGCCGCGCTGTGGCGGGTGCAGACCGGCGCCGGGTACGAGCTGCCGGCGCCCACGGCATGAGCGCGCGCGTGGTCGTCCCCCGGGCCGGGGCCGGGCCGGCGGGGGTGGCGCCCGGAGCCGGGCTGGTCGCGACCACCGGCGGCATGCCCGCAGGCCGCGCCCTGGTCGACCACGACGCCGACCGCGGCACCTGGGCCGACCGCACCGCCCGCGCCGCCCGGCGGCAGCGGCTGGACGAGGCGACCCCGCTGCGCGTGCTCGCCCCCGTCGAGGACCTGGTCGAGGTGGGCACCCTCGACGAGGCGGCCGGCCGCATCACGCTCACCGTCCCCGCCGCCCACCCGGCGCTGGTCGCCTGGCTCGGGGCGCCGCCCGCCGCCGCGGAGCTGCTGACCACGGGCGCCTGCCTGGTCAATCGCCGCACCATCGCCCGCCTGATCGGGGACTGACCCGCTACTCGGGCCGGGACACCCGCACGACACGCTCGCCGGCGGCGATCCACGCCACGCGCTCACCCACCGCAAGGCCGCGCGCCGCGACCCCGGGGTCGACGTCGGCCGCGGGGCCGGGCGCGCCGCTCACCGCGTCCAGGCCCACCAGCCGGTACCCGTCGCCGGTGCCGACCAGCGCCCAGAGCCGGTCTCCCCCGGCGGCCAGGCCGCGGACCGCGTCCCGCCGCGGGGAGGGGACCACCGGGGTCCAGGTGGGCGCGCCGGGCGGGACCACGCGGCGCACCTCGCCCCCGGCCTCGGCCCACAGGCGCCCGCCCACCGGCGGGGCCAGGGTGATCTCGCGCTCCTCGTCCAGGTCCACGCCTTCGCCGGGCCGCAGGGTCTGCGGGTCGACCGGCCGCACGCCGTCCACCGCCCGGTCGGTCACCCACACCCGCCCGCCGGCCACCTCGACGTCGGCCGCCCCGCCCGCCAGCCGCAGCCGGCCGGTCACCCGGCGGCCCTCGGAGTCGATCCGCACCAGCACCCCGCTCCCCGCCGCGTCGATCGCGCCCACCCAGACGGCCCCGGCCCCGGCGGCCAGGTGCCGGCCGCGCAGGCCCGGGGGCAGGGCGGCCCGGGCCAGGAGGTCGCCGGACACGGCGTCGAGGGTGGTGAGCCCCGCGGAGTCGAGCGCGTGGACCCGGTCGCCCGCGACCACGATCTCGGTCGGTGCGCCCGGCACCCGGACCGCGACCAGGACGCGCCCGTCATCGGCCAGCCGCTCCAGCGTCCGCGGCCGCTCCGACCCCGCCCAGACCGAACCGGACGAGACGGCGAGCGCACCCGTCGCGTCCCCGGCCAGCCGAAGCCCCGGCCGCTCATCTCCGCCGCCGCACCCGGCGAGGACCGCGGCGAGGGCCAGGAGCAGGAGGGCGCGGACCGCCACGCGGGCACGGTACCGGCCCGCGGTGGTCGAAGGGCTCGGAGCACGGTGACCGCGACAGGGAGCGCCGACCCGCACGCGAAGGTGAGGCGTACCCTGAGGCCCGGCTCGGGCACCTGGCAGGTCACCCTCAAGGCCACACGTACGGGAGGCCTCTGGACATCGCTCTCGCGCTCCACCACCGAGTCGTCCTGACCGCGCTGGCGGCACTCGCGGGGGCCGTCCCGGCGAGCGCCGCCCCGCTCCCCGTCCCGGCGCTGATCCCCGCCGAGGCCCTCGGCCCCGGCTGGACGGAGGGGCGGGCCGACGTGGCCAGGCTGGACGACCACTGCCGGCGCTCGCTGCTTCCGCCCTCCCCGGACGTGGCCGGCCGGAGCCTGCAGGTCGGCACGTTCGGCCCCTTCGTCACCCAGATCGTCGCCCGCTATGCCACCCCCGCCCGGGCGCAGGCGGCGGTGCGCCGGGCGCGGGCGATCACCCTGGCGTGCCGGCGCTGGACCGGGGCCACGCCCGGCGGGGCCGCGGTGCCCTGGCAGACCCGCCTGGTCGATCCCATCCCGGGCCTGCGCGTGAGCGTCGTGCAGGCGAGCGCCGCCACCCGGGGCGGGGCGGCGATCCCGACCCGCATCGACTACGCGGTCATGGCCGCCGGGCGCCTGGCGAGCGTGGTGCAGCACATCCGCGTGGGCGGCCGGCCCGATCCGGCGGTGACCCGGGCGGCGTTCCGGACGGCCGCCGCGCGCCTCCGGGCCGCCGGGGGCTGAGCGTGCGGGTGCTCATCACCGGCGCCGGCCGGGGCCTCGGGACGGCGCTCGCCCGGGCGTTCCTGGACGCCGGGCACCAGGTGGCGGCCACCGCCCGCGACCCGGCCGGGAGCGCGGACCTGACCGGGCTGGCCGGCGCCCATCCGGGGCGGGTGGTGACGGGGGCGCTGGACGTGACCGACGCCGCGGCGGTCGCGCGGGTCGTGCCCGCCCTCGGGGCGCGCCTGGGCGGCCTCGACGTGGTCGTGAACTCGGCCGGCGCGAACTTCCGCGGCGTGCCGGACGGCCCCTCGACGCTCCGCATCGACGAGATCGCCCCGGAGCCGCTGCTCGCGCTCATGCGGGTGAACGCCGCCGCCCCGCTGGTCGTCGTGCGCGCCGCACTCCCGCTGCTCCGCGCCTCGGGCCGGGGGCGGGTCGTGAACATCAGCTCCTGGCTCGGCTCGATCACCGGCGCCGGATCCGGCAACTACGGCTACGCGATGAGCAAGGCCGCCCTGAACATGGCCACGCGCCTGCTGGCCGGCGAGCTCGAGCCCGGCGGGATCGCGGTGGTGGCGGTGAACCCGGGATGGGTGCAGACGGACATGGGCGGGCCGCGCGCGACGCTGACCGCCGAGGAGTCGGCCCGGGGCATCGCCCGGCTCACCGAGGGCCTGACCATGGCCCAGAGCGGCCGGTTCCTGCAGTGGGACGGCTCCGGGCACCCCTGGTGATCAGGCCGCCGGCGCGGCGATCCCGACCGCCAGGCGCCGCTCGCCCCTGAGCAGCCGGACCTCGGTCGGCGTGCCCGGAGCGAGGGCCTCGTGCAGGTCGACCACCGAGCGGACCTCCCGGCCCGCGGCGGCGACGATGAGGTCCCCGGCCGCGATCCCGGCCCGGTCGGCCGGGCCTCCACCGTCGACCGAGCGCACCAGGAGCCCGGCCTGCTCGGAGAGGCCCACCGATCCCCGCATCCCCATGGCCTGGTGGGCGGGGGTCAGCACCGCGCCGATGGCGCGGCCCGGATCGGCGCCGGGCGCCGCGCAGCCCTCGAATGAGACCAGCAGCTTGCGCAGGAGCCCCGCGAGCGTCTGCTGCTCGGCCTCCGAGAGCGCCGCGAGCAGGCGCCGCTCGGTGGCCAGGTGGACGGGCACGACGCGCTCGAACCGCTCGCGCCCCTCCGCGGTCAGGCGCACCAGCGCCCCCCGCCGGTCCGCCGGATCGGGCCGGCGCTCCACCAGCCCGTCGGCCACGAGGCGGTCGATGCGGACGCTCACGGTCCCCGAGGTCAGCCGCAGCTCGCGCATCAGGCGGGCCTGGGCGACCCCCTCATCGGCCCCCAGGCGCGCGACGGCGGCGAGGGCGGTGAACGCGGCCAGGCCGAGGCCGTGGTCGGCGAGCACGGCCTCGACCTCCTGCTCGATGACCCCGCGCACCCGGCCGAGCCGGGCCACCACCGCGACGGGGGACACGTCGAGGTCTCCGCGGATCCCGCCCCAGCCCTCCACCACGGCGTCGATGGAGTCGCGGGGGGGCTCAGGGGTCCCGGGAGGCATGGCCGGATCCTAGCGCGAGGTCGCTCTTGACTTTTGCTTGAGTCCAAGCAATCTTCCGGCCGTCCGCTCGCCGACCAGGAGGATCGCGTGTCCGCGACCATCGACGTGCTCCGGCCCCGCCGCGTGCTCATGCTCGTCTCGAACCCCGCCGTGAGCGGTCAGACCGGCTGGCCCATCGGGTTCTGGTGGGCGGAGCTCACCCACCCGTGGTGGGAGTTCACCGAGCGCGGGTATGAGGTCACCATCGCCAGCCCGGACGGCGGGACCGTCGTCCCCGACGGCTTCAGCGACCCGGAGGACCCCTCGGGCTACTCCGCCGCCGACCTGATCTCGCTCGGCTTCAAGCGCAGCCCCACCCACGCGGCGCTGCTGGAGGACACGCCGGCCCTCGCGGACCTGGCGATCGGGGACTTCGACGCGGTCTTCCTGGTCGGCGGCCAGGCGCCCATGTACACGTTCCGCGCGAACCCGGCGGTGGAGGCGCTGGTGGCCGGTGCGCTGGACGCCGGGCTGCCCACCGCGGTGGTCTGCCACGCCACCTGCGTGCTCCTGACCGCCCGGGGCGCCGACGGGCGCCTGCTGGTGGAGGGCCGCACCTGGACCGGCTTCGCCGACAGCGAGGAGCAGTTCGCCGACGACCTGGTGGGCCAGGCCATCCAGCCCTTCCGGATCGAGGACGAGGCCCGCGCCATCCCGGGCACCAACTTCATCGTGCAGGGCGCCTTCCGCTCCCACGCGGTGCGCCACGGCAACCTGATCACCGGCCAGCAGCAGTACTCGGGCGCCGCCGCCGCGCGCCTGGTCATCGAGGCGCTGGGGGTCTGAGGATGCGGATCGCGATCATCGGCGCCGGGCGCGTGGGCACGGCCCTCGGCGGGCGCTGGCGGGATGCCGGGCACGAGGTGGTCTACGGGGTCCGCGACCCGGCCGATTCGCGCCACGCGGCGCTCGGCCCGGTCGCGTCGAGCGCGGACGCCGCCCGCGGCGCGGACGTCGTCCTGCTGGCGCTCCCCTGGCCGGCCACCGAGGCCGTCGCGTCGGGGCTTGCGGTGGGCGAGGCGGTGGTCATCGACGCCACCAACCCGCTCGCCGCCGGCGAGCCCGCCCTGGCCGCCGACGGCACGCTCTCGGGCGCGCGGCTCGTCGCCGGCTGGACCGGGAGCGCCCGCGTGGTCAAGGCGTTCAACACCACCGGCGCGGCGAACATGGCCGACCCGGCCTACGGGGCGGTGCGGCCCTGGATGCCGGTGGCCGGCGACGACGAGCAGGCCAAGGCGGTCGTGATGGACCTGGCCGGGGCGATCGGGTTCGACGCCGCCGACGCCGGGCCGCTCGACGCCGCCCGCGACCTTGAGCACCTGGCCGCGATCTGGATCCGCATGGCCTACCGGCTCGGGCAGGGGCCGGGGATCGCCTTCGCGCTGCTCCGGCGCTGAGCGCCGGATCCTCCCGCGTGTCATCCCGTTCACAACCTCGACAGCGTGCCCGGTCGTATGTCCAGGTGTACCTCCCGACCAAGGAGCACGCCATGACCCGCACGCGCCTGAACACCCGCATCGCCACCGCCGTCATCGCCGGCGCCGCCCTCGCCGCCGCCCCGGCGGCCCTGGGCTCCACCTCGATCCTCGCGACCGGCGGGACCACCGTGGTCCCCGACGCGGGCACCTTCGGCGCCCTCGCCGACGCCGAGGTCGGTGTGGCCCCGACCGGCGCGGCCATGCCCGGCCCGGCCGGGATCACCTTCCCCATCACCGTGGGCAAGGTCGACCTGAAGGCGCTCAAGGGCGAGATCCGCCACGTGGGCGGCCTGACCCTCGCGGCCGAGAACGGTCCGTCGGTGAACCTGAGCCGCTACTTCATCGACCTGACCAACGGGAACCTCACCGCGCAGGTGCGGGTGAACGGCAAGCTCGCGGGCCGTGTCCCGGTGTTCGACGTCACCTTCCCGAACGGCCCGATGGTCGACCTCAAGGGCCGCAACCTCACGGTCAAGGGCGTGCACCTCGACCTCACCGAGGGAGCCGCGGCGCTGCTGCGCGACACCTTCGGGGCCCCTGAGAGCCTGGTGAACGGCGACACCAAGATCGGCGTGGCCACCGTGCAGACCCGGGTCTTCCCGATCTTCCACTGGTAGCCCCGGGGCCCCCGCCACGCCCGGCGGGCAGGATGCCGGGCGTGGCGGGGGACCTGAGCGGGCGCACACTGGTGCTGGGGGTCGGCGGCCTCACCGGCATCGCCTGGCTCTGCGGCCTGCTGGCCGCCCTGGAGGACGAGGGGGTCGACCTGCGGGGCGCCGACCGGGTCATCGGGACCTCCGCCGGCGCCATGGTCGCCGCCCGGGTGGCCGCCGGCCGGCCGATGGCCCGCGACGCCCGGGTGGTCGCCGGCCGCTGGTCGCCGGTCCGGGCGGCCATGAGCGCGCTCTACCGCCTCGCCCCGAAGGCCGACTCGGGCCAGGTGCAGGCGATGATCGAGGCCATGGACCATCAGGGTCCGAGCACCCCGGAGTGGCGCCGGGGGCGGGGGCGTGACGCCCTCGCCGCGCGAACGATGCCCGAGCGGGCGTTCGTCGCGATGGTCGGCGCGGTGGTGCGCCTGCGCCGCTGGCCCGCGACGCCGCTCACGCTGGTCGCGGTCGACGCCGCGACCGGTGTGGTCGTGCCGCTCGACCGCGCCGGCGGCGTCCCGGTGGTCCGGGCGGCCGCGGCGAGCGCGGCGGTCCCGGGGGTCTACCCGCCGGTGCACCTCACCGGGCGTGCCTGCATCGACGGCGGCACCCGCGCCTCGCTGAACGCCGACCTCGCCGCGGGGGCCCGCTCGGCGCTGCTCATCGTCGACCACATCCCCACCGGGGGCGAGGGGCCCCTGAGCGCCGCCGCCATCCGCCGCGACGCCGACGCCCTCGCGGCGAGCGGCACCCGGGTGGTGATGATCCAGCCCGATGCGGCGTCGCAGACGACCCTGGAGCGCCCGCTCGACCCGGGGATGCTGGTCGCCGCCGGGGCCGCCGGCCGGCGGCAGGGCCGTGAGGAGGCCGCCCGGGTGGCCGCCGGGTGGCGCTGAGCCGGCCTCAGCCCGCGATCACCCGGCGCACGAGCGACTCCACCGGCTCCACCAGCGCCTGCGCGGCCTCCCGGGCGAGCGGCGCCGCGGCCCGGCCGGCCGCCGCCCAGGCCGCGAGCGCCGGCGGGCCGTCCCGGGGCCCGGACTCGAGCACCCCGAAGGCGGCCTCGGCCAGCACCAGGTCGGCCAGGTCCTGCACCAGCCCCTCCCAGCGCGGCGCCCGCGCCTCGGTGGGCTGCGCGGAGGGCCGCGCGGAGCGCACGCGGTCGACCGCCGCGAGCCCTGCGGCCGGCCAGAAGGCCCACTGCCGGGCGCCGATGGCCTGCCCGAGCGCGGTCCGCTGGGCCTCGGCCAGGCGCCGGCGGTGGTAGGCGCCCACCCGCTCGGCGAGGGCGCGGCGCGGATGGTCGTCCTGGCAGGGGCAGGTCAGGCTGAAGCCCAGGCTCCGGTGCAGCCGCCGGCCCGCCGCCAGGCGCGCCTGCTCCACCAGCGCCTCCTCATCCGGCGGCGGGGTCGCGAGGGCCCAGCCGTCGATGCCGCTCGCCCCCTGCAGGTGCAGCCGCCGCCCGAGGGCCCGGGCCGCGGTCGCGGGCAGCAGGTCGACGACCGCGCCGGCGCGGCGGTCGGTGCCGACCAGGCGTCCCTCGCCGCCCCAGGCCATCGCGTGCAGGTCCGCGCTCACGACGCCGGTGTCGTTCGTGAGCTGCTCGACCAGCATCGTCAGCAGGGGCGTGCGCTGTTCCTGGGTCGTCACCGACCGGCGAGGCTAGCCTGCCCGCGCGGCCGGCGACAGGGGGCGGGCGGCGCCCTTGGTCGGGTGTGGCGGATGCGCATCCGCGGGGCGCGCTCCCACGCGGTCCGCGGCGGCCCTGGACGGCGATCCGGCGAGTGCCGCATCGATCCGTCGCTCCGCGGGCTAGACTCGCACGCATGGCGAAGTCGAAGAAGTCCAGCCCCCAGGGCCGCGTGCGGCTCGACCGCCCCGCCGCGTACGCCGAGGTGCGCGATCTGGTCAACGGCGGAACCCCTCTCTCGGAGGCCTACAAGCAGGTGGCCGAGCGCCACGGCGTGAGCGCCTCGACCGTGGCCGGCGCGGTGGTCGCCCGGCGCCGGCGCGACCCCGACTGGCCGCTGCGCGAGCGCCGGCAGCCGGGCACACGCGGCTTCGACCACGAGAAGGCCTACATCGCGGTGCGCAAGCGCGTCGCCAAGGGCGAGCGGGTCATGCCCGCCTGCGCGGCCGTGGCCGCCGAGACCGGCGCCACCAAGGGCGCGGTGTGGCAGGTGGTGCTCGCCTCGCGCGAGGGCGACCCGCAGTGGCCCACCGACAAGGTGCGCATGGGCGCCCCGGCCACCTTCGACCACGACAAGGCCGCCAAGAAGGTCGCCCAGCGCATGGCCAAGGGCGAGTCGGTCACCGCCGCCTGCCGCGCCGTCGGGGACGAGATGGGCGTCAAGCCCGCGAGCGTCTACAACGCCGTGCGAAAGCAGCGCGCCGCGGCGTAGGCCGGGCTCAGGCCACCCAGTCCGCCCGCGCCTCGGCCTGCCGCTGCAGGGCCAGGCGCCGGCGGTGGTGCTCGGCTTCGCGGCCGACCGCCCGGGCGAGCGCGTCCTCGAGCGAGCCCCCGGCCGGCCGGACCGGGTGCTCGAGCGTGCGCACGAGCGCCTCGTCGACGACCTCCTCCGCCTCGTCCGGCCCCACCACGGCGGCGGCCTGCTCGAGCAGCGCCCGCCGCACCCCGCTGAACGCCGTCCACAGGGCCTCATCAGCCCGGTCGGGGCGGGACCCGGGGAACTCGCGCATGTCGCCCTCCGTCTGCCTCGGGGAACGTGGGGTGCTCACCACTCCCATCGGCCCAGGGGGCTGCGGGGTGGAGCCTCGGGACGGAGGTGCGGCAGCAGCCGGCAGACCTCGATCCAGTCCGCATCCCCGGCCACGCCCCGCAGCAGCGCCCGCACCTCCTCGCGCAGCGCGAGCGGCCACGAGCGCATGACCGCGGGGGCCGGGACCCCCACGAGCACCCCCGCCGCCCGGATGCCCGCCGCCCGCGCCGCGCGCAGGCGATGGGTCCCGTCGAGCACCAGCAGGCGCTCGCCGTGGGGCGCGCAGACCAGCGGCGGGATCGCGCCCGCGGCGCGCGCGCGGTCGCAGTAGGCGTCCAGGCGCAGGCGGTCGGTGAGGAACGCCGAGCGCACGATCCGCAGGTCCGCGCGACCGGCCACGTAGCGGGGCCAGCGCCGGACGGCCTGCTCCAGGTGTGAGCCGGCCACCGCCATGTCGCCGGGGTTCAGCGCGGCGCAGTAGGCGACCACCTCGCCGGCGCCCACGACGGGGCCGTGCGGGGTGCGCGGTGTGGTGGCCGGACCGGCCAGGGTCGCCGTGGTGGTCCTCCTCTCAGGACCGCCCCCCACCGCATGAGAGCGGATCCGCCGGCCCGTGGCATCGGGGGTTTCCCGCACCCGGCCGCCGGGGAACCGCCGAACGCCACCAGGACGCTCCTATCCTTGTCCGGGTGGCAGACCAGGACCCACCGCCGGGCCGGCGACCGTCTCGCCTGGCCGTGGCCGGCGCGGCGGGCGCCCTGGCCGCCGGCGCCCTCGCCGCCGTCCTGGCCGCGCCCGACGATCCGGCCCGGCCCGACCGCGCCGCCCCGGCGCCGGCCCCGGCGGGCTTCACCCGCGGGCCCCACCTGACCCGGGTGGGGACGACCACCGCGCGCCTGCGCTGGCGGGTCGAGCCGCCCGGCGAGGTGCGCGTGGTCGCCACCGGGCCGGACGGCGAGCGACGCGTGGCGCGGGCCGGGGTCCTCACCGGCCTGCGGCCGGACACCCGCTACCGCTGGACCGCGACCGCCCGCCGGGGCGCTGTGGCCCATGGGAGCCTGCACACCGCACCCGGGCGACTGACCGGGACCGTGCGCATCGTGGCCTTCGGCGACTACGGCGCGGCCACCGACGGCGAGCGCGCGGTCGGCCGCCTGGCCGCACGCCTGCGGCCACGCCTCGCGCTCACCCTGGGCGACAACTCCTACCTGGCCGCCCTGCCCAGCCTGCTCGACCCCAACATCTTCACCCCGCTGCGACCGCTCCTGCGGATCGCCCCCCTGACCGGGATCCTCGGCGACCACGACACGATCGTCCGGAGCGGACAGGTCGCGCTGGCCCGGGCCCTCGACCTTCCCGGCGGTGGCGACCGCTTCGACCTGCGCTTCGGGCCCGTCCAGGTCGTCGGGCTGGGCGTCCTGAGCGACCCGGGCGACGTCGTGTTCGCGACCCGCGCCCTCGCCCGCCCGGGCCCCGAGGCGCGCCTGGTGCTGATCCACCGGCCGCTCAAGCCCGGGGACCCCCTGCTCGGGGTCGCCCGCCGCGGCGGCGCGGCCGCCGTGCTCTCGGGTCACCTGCACGCCTACGAGCGCCGGACGCCCGGAGGCGTCCTCGCGATCACCGCCGGCACCGGCGGCGCCCCCTGGAACCCCGGCCAGACCCCGCGCAGCCCGGACGCCCGGGTCCACCTGCGGACGTTCGGCCTGCTGGTCGCCGACGTCCGGCCCGGCGGCATCGCGTTCCGCTTCCTGGACACCGCCGGGCGCACGCTCGACCGCGCGTCGGTGGCGCTGCCGGTCAGGCCGGCGGGCGCCTGACCCGGCGCCGGCGGGCCTCGCGGGCCCGCGACGCCGCCTCCAGGGCCGCCTCGGCCCAGGGCCTGAGCGACTCCCAGTCCTCCAGCGGCTCCGGCGCCCGGTGGAAGCTCATCCGCATCGGACCCGTCCGCCCCCCGGCGAAGACGAAGGCCTCGAGACCGGCGGCCTCGAAGCGCGGGCGGGTCCGGTCGTCGACCTTGAGGTACAGGACGCCGTCGGCCAGCAGGCCGACCATCGCGTCGTCCACGAAGACCCCGTGCCCGCCGAACATGGCCCGGGCGTGCACCGGCCCGAGCGGGGCGAGCGCGTCCTCGGCGCGATCGGCGGCCGGGTCCCGGGTCATGTCCTCAGGGTCGCACACTCCCGGCGGGCCGGGTGGCCGCGGGACCCGCCGGCGATGGGCCGGCGCGGTCGAGGCGCCCCTCACACGGGCTGGAGCACCCCGCGCGCGCTCGCCACGAGGTCCGCGAGCACCGCCGCGAGCGCCTCCTGCTGCTCGGGATCGGCCAGGCGCCCGTCGGCCGCGAACGCCCGGTCGGCGTGCGGCACCGCGATGCCCGACGCCACCACCCGGGCGCCCGCGAGGCCGAGCACCTTGCGCAGTTCCGCATGCGCCCACACCCCGCCGAAGCGGCTCGTGCTCGCCCCGATGACCGCCACGCTGCGTCCGCGCAGGCTCGACCCCGGGAACGGCCGGCTGGCCCAGTCGACCGCGTTCTTGACCACTCCGGGGATCGACCCGTTGTACTCCGGGGTGGCGATCAGCAGCGCGTCGGCGGCCGCGATCCGGGCACGCAGGCGCACGACCGCCGGCGGCGGCGAGTCGGTGTCCTGGTCCTCGTCGTAGTACGGCAGGTCACGCAGGCCGTCCAGCCGGATGATCCCGGCCCCCTCGGGGACGGCCAGCGCGGCCGCCCCCATGAGGGCCTCGTTGTGGGCGCCGGATCTCAGGCTCCCGACGATGCCGAGGATCTCCATGGCCTCAGCCCGCCTGGCGGATCAGCTCGACGTGGGCCTGCAGGCGCACCTGGTATCCGAGGACGAGGCCGCCGCCCGGGAGGTCGAGGCTCCAGTCCATGCCGAAGTCGCGCCGGTCCACCTTCGCCTCGATGTCGAGGCCCATGCGCGCCCCGCCCCAGGGGTCGTCCACCGGGCCGGCCAGCGTGCCGCGGAACGTGACCGGGAGGGTCACGCCCTTCATGGTCAGCTCGCCCTCGGCGACGAACGTCTCCCCGGGCTCGAGGACGACCCTGGTCGAGGTGAACCGCACCTCGGGGTGGCGCTCGGCGTCGAGGAAGTCCGGCGAGAGCAGGTGGCCGGTCAGGTTGGCGTCCTCGGTGGTGACCGGGGCGACCGGGGCGCGGCCCTCCAGGCGGGGCTCGGGACCACCGGTGAGGGCGAGCTCGAACTTCGGCAGCGCGCCGCGGTAGGTCGAGACGGCCATGTGCCGCGCGGAGAACTCGACGGTCGAGTGGACCGGATCGCTCGCCCAGGTGCCGGTGGGGACCAGGGTGGCCTGCGGGAGGGTGCTGGTGGTCATCGTCGTTCCTCTCGTTATACGGACTCAGGTCCATTCGGACTGCAGTCCGATTTGCTGCGGGCACCGTAACGGACTACAGTCCGCTTTGTCAATGGCCCTCCGGTTCACCCCCACCGACCCCGCCGCCACCGCGGTCACCGAACGTGCCGACGCCGCGCGCAACCGGCGCCGCGTGCTCGAGGCCGCCGAGCGGCTGTTCGCCGAGCGCTGCCCCACCGAGGTGACCCTGGACGAGGTGGCCCGCGTGGCCGGGGTGGGCAAGGGGACGATCTACCGGCGCTTCGGCGATCGCGCGGGGCTGGCGCTCGCGGTGCTCGACGCCCGCGAGCGCGAGATCCAGGAGCAGGTGCTGCGCGGTCCGCCGCCGCTCGGGCCCGGCGCACCCCCGGACGCGCGCCTGCGCGCCTTCCTGGGCGCGCTGGCGGGCATGGTGGTCGCCAACCTGCGGCTGATGGTGGTGGCCGAGAACGCCACCGCGGGCGCCCGCTACCGCACCCAGGTGTACGCCGGCCAGCGCCTGCACGTGGCCGTGCTCCTGCGCGAGGGGCTCGGTGCGGACCCCGGGCTCCTGCCCGACCTGGTGCTCGCGCCGCTCGCCGCGGACCTGGTCGGGCACCTGGTCGAGGAGCGGGGCGTGCGCGCCGAGGACCTCACCGGCGCACTCGATGCGCTGGTGGACCGGGTGCTGGCCTGCGGCCCACCCCCATCGGGCACCATGGGGCCATGAGCCCCCGCGTGCCCCTCCCCGTCCCCGGCCTCGGCATCGTGCGACGCACCCTCATGCTGGTCGGTGCGGCGCTCGGCGCGGTGATCGGGCTGGTCACCTACGCCGTCGCGGGCCTCGGCCCCCTCGACGCCAGCATCGGCGGCGCCCTCCTGGCCACGCTCATCGGCGCGGTCGTGCTCGGGCTGGTGCTCCGCAGCCGGCCGGTCATGCGCATGGGCGGCATGGCGCTGCTCGCCCTGGTGCGGCGCGTGGCGCTCGGGCGCCTGGGCCGGCGGGCCGGCCGGCCGCTCGGGTAGCTCAGGCGGGCTCGGCCGGGCCCACCTCGCGCGGCTGGCCGTCGGCGCCGAGCGCCACCATGGTGAAGCGCCCGGTGGTGCACAGGCTCCGGTCGCCGCGCACCGGGTCCTCCCGGAACGCCTCGACCAGGACGCGCAGCGAGGTCCGGCCCACCTCCTCCACCCGGGCCACCAGCTCAACCCACTCACCCTGGTGGATCGCCACCCGGAACTCGAGCCGCTCGACCGCCGCGGTCACCACGTCCCCGTGCGCCCGGCGGGCGGCGGCCAGGTAGGCCGCGCGATCCATCCAGGCCATGAGGGTCCCGCCGAACAGCGTGCCCATGTGGTTGGTGTCCTCCGGGAAGACGATCTGGACCGACCGGGACTCCATGTGATGCCTCCTCTGCGGTGTCGCCGGACGGTAGCCCGGCGGCACCGGCGCGCACCCCGCACCCGAGCCGGCCGCGCGCCGGGGACGTATGGTTCGTCCATGGCCGCCCCGGCCACCGGCCCACGCGTGGTGCGTCGCCGCGAGATCCCGGCCGGCCCGGGCCTGCTCCTGGCGTGCCGTGCCGAGGTCGACGCGGTGCCCGGGATCACCGACGCGGCCCGGTCGGACCTGGTGCTGCTGGTCGGCGAGCTCGCCGGGAACGCCGTCCGCCACGCCGGAATGGTCGCGGGGGAGCCGGTGGGCCTGCTCATCGAGGCGGTCCCCGGGGTGGTGCGGGTCGAGGTGCGCGACCCGGGGCCCGGCTTCGCGCCCCGCGCCCCGGCGCGCCCGCCGGATGAGGCGACCACCGGGCGGGGGCTCTGGCTGGTGGAGCAGGTGGCCGACCGGTGGGGGGCCGAGCACGACGGCCGGGGCTGCGTGGTCTGGTTCGAGCTGTGGACCGGGAGCGCCCGCACCCGGCACCTCCTGCGCCCGGCGGCCGACGGTGACGACGGCGCGGGGCTGGGCGACTCCGAGCTCAAGGGCCGCATCGCCGACCTCACGCGGCGGGAGCGCGCGGTGTCGGCCGAGCGGGCCCGGCTGCACGCCCGGCTGCGGGCGCTGACCGCCGAGCTCGCGCGGCGCGAGCGCGAGGCCGCCACGCGCGGCGGGCCGGCCCCCGGGTGAGGACCGGCCCGCGGCCATGCGGATGAGAGGACTCGAACCTCCACGGCCTTTCGGCCACACGGACCTGAACCGTGCGCGTCTACCAGTTCCGCCACATCCGCGCGGCGAGCGGGGAGATTAGCACTGCCGGGCCGCTCGGCCGCCCGCCCCGCCCGGCCCCGTGGGGCGACCGATAGCGTCCGGTGATCCGGCGACGGGGGTGCCGCCGGCCCGACCACGGGGGGAGACGATGAGCGATCCGGCCCTGCACTGCTCGGCCTGCGGGGGCAGCGACCTGACCCCGCTCGCGGCGCGCGACGGCGGGGTGCAACTCCGCTTCGAGCCGCGCAGGAAGAAGTTCATGGGCTGGCTGCCCACCTTCAACGCCTACTACGGCCGCGCCTGTTACGACTGCGGCAACCTCATGATGTTCTTCCAGGGCGAGCACCTGCAGAAGATGCGCGACGACCGGGATGAGTACACCGGCGTCGAGGTCGGCTAGAGCGTCGACCCGCCACGCGGGCGCCGGGCCGGGCCGCGCGGTCGTGGCCCGGCGGTCACCGCGCGAGGATGAGCAGCGCGACCAGGGCGGCGTCGGCGGCGCTCGCCAGGGCGAGGCGCGCGAGGAACGACGGCTTGCGGGTCTTGTGGCGGAACACGCGGACGCCCGCCCACGCACCCACGGTGCCGGAGACCGCCCCCGAGGCGATCAGGGCGCGCTCGCTGATCCGCCGGCCACCCTCGCGGGCCCGGCGCTTGTCGATGCCGAACAGCGCGAACGACCAGGCGTTCAGCACGACCAGCACGATGAGGATGACCGCGGCCACGGCCGCGGAGTGTGCCCGACGGCCTCCACCAGGTGCGCGGCCGAGACCCCGACGGCCCAGGCCTCGTCGAGGGCCGCGTCGACCCGGGCGAGGTCCGCCGCGGCGCGCTCCGCCTCACGGGTGAGCGCGGCCGCCTCGGGGACCTGGCCGCGCTGGGCGGCCCATGCGGCGCGGGCCTCGGCCCCGAGCATCGCGTCACGCAGATCCTGGCGCACCGCCCCGAGGCGATGCATCGTCTGGGCCAGCTCGTCGAGGTCGGGGTCGGGGCCCGTGCCCGCGATCCCGGCCGGCGCCGCCGTGCCGAGGACCGCGGCCGGCGCGGCCAGGAGCGCCCGCGCCCAGCGGCGCTCCGCGCCGTCGGGATCCTCGGCGCGCGCGAGCGCCCGCAGGGTGGCCGGGCCGAAGCAGGGCAGGCACACCCGCCCGGGACCGTCGGGCTGGAGCCCGCCGCCGAGCACCAGGCGCCCGACCGCGTCCCGGACCTCGTGCATGCGGGCGATGCGGGCCTCCCGCGGCGATGGGGGCTCCCGGCAGGCCCGTTCCCAGTCCGAGAGCCGGCCCTCGGATGCCAGCACGGCGGTCTCGAGGGCGGCCCGGCCGGCCTCGTCGGCCTCGAGCAGGGCCCCGAGGCGGTCGACGGCGATCCCCGCGTCCGGCCGGCCGTCACCGATCCGCCTGCCGACCTCGCGGGCCAGGAGCGCCAGGGCGAGCCGCCCGACCCCGGATCCGGCGGCCTCCCAGCGATGCCGCGCCTGCCCCCCGCCCGGGGAGGCGGGCGCGAGCGCCGTCGGGGGGGTCATGCGGCCTCGCCCAGGTCCAGGGACTCCAGCACCCGCATGTCGCTCTCGTCCCAGTCGCGCACCAGGTCGGCCAGCACCGACGCCACCGGGCTCCCGGGCTCCCGGGCGCGCAGCGCCGCGACGATGACCTCCAGGGCGTCAGCCGTGACCCCCTCCACCGGAACCAGCCGCATCCCCTGCCTCACCGCCCGCCCCCCTCCGCTCGCATCTCGCCGGAATGCCCGTCGCCCTCGAGGTCGGCCCACACCACCGTGCCGTGGGGCTCGGCGACCACGCCCCACCGCCGCGCGATCCCGGAGACCACGAGCAGCCCGCGGCCACCCGAGGCGGCCGAGGAGACCTCGCGGGGCTCCGGCCGTCCCCGGCCGGCGTCGCGGACCTCGACCCGCAGGCTGGCCGCCTCGCCGCTCACCCGGAGGCCGACCCGGCCTCCCGGCCCGGTCCCCGAGTGGCGCACCGCGTTGTCGACCAGCTCGCTGACCACCAGGGCCACGTCGTGGCGCATCGAGGCGTCGATCGGCAGCGCGCCCACCGCCTCCCGGGCGAGCCGGGCCGCGCCCCGGTCACCGGCCAGGAGCATGGACAGACCGACCTCCCGTCCGTCCGGCACCCGCGGCTGAAGCGTGGCGCACCCACTCATCGAGGGCCCTTTCCCCGTCGCCGGCCACCTCGTCGGCCAGACGATACAGACCTGTCTTTCTATTCTCCAGATCACCCCGCCGGGCACAAGGGCAACGGGCGGGCCGGGGCCTCACCGATCCCGCCGACCGGGTCCGTTCCCGGCGGCGGCCGCCGGGCCGCCCCGTACCATCGGCGGCCATGACCGACTTCCGCCGCACCATCCTGGTCCCCTGCGACCGCGCGACCGCCTTCGCCCTGGTGGGCGACTTCGCCCTGGCGCAGGAGTGGGACCCCGGCATCCTGCGCTCCGAGCGCCAGGGGGCCACCGAGGGCCTGGGAGCCCGCTACGACGTGATCGCCGCCTTCCGGGGCCGCGAGGTGCCCTTCACCTACGAGGTCACCGACTGGGTGCCCGGCGAGCGCATCGTGCTGCGCGGGGAGGGCCAGAAGGCGTGGGCCGAGGACACCATCACCTTCGCCGACGCCGAGGGGGGCGGCACCAGCCTGACCTACGCCGCCCGGCTCGGCATGAAGGGCGTGCTGAAGCTCGCCGGGCCGTTCCTCGGCGGCACGTTCCAGACCCTCGGCACCGAGGCGCTCGACGGGCTGGAGCGCTGGCTGACCTCACGCTGCGCCGGCGGCGGCTGAGCGACCCGCCTAGGGGCCTGTCCATGAACCAAGACCCGCCTCCCGGGGAGCGAATCGCAAGCAGATCGGTGACCTCGGG
>JALOLS010000157.1 GCA_025455865.1 Thermoleophilia bacterium | reverse complement strand
CACGGAGGACGACCTGGCGTTCCTGTCCACGATCGGCCAGCTCTCGGCGGCGGCCCTCGCCCGTGCGCGGCGGTACGCGAGTGAGCACGAGGTGGCCGAGGTGCTCCAGCGCTCGCTGCTGCCCTCCACGGCCCCCGAGGCGCCGGGGCTCGACCTGGCCGTGCGCTACGTGCCGGGCGCCGAGGACATGACCGCGGGCGGCGACTGGTACGCGACGCTTCCGCTCGCCTCCGGCCGGGTCGCCCTCGCGGTGGGCGACGTGGTCGGCCACGGGATGCACGCCGCCGCCGCGATGGGCCGGCTCCGCGGGGCCTTGCTCGCCTACGCGATCGAGCACGAGGACCCGGCCCGCGTGCTCGGCCTGCTCTCGCGGCTGGCCGCCCGCGCCCCCGGCACGGAGCTCTCGACCGCGGTCGTCGCCCTGGTCGACCCGGCGGCGCGGGAGATCCGCTACGCCTGCGCCGGGCACCCGCCGCCGCTGGTGACCGGCCCGGCCGGCGCCCGGTACCTGGAGGGCGGGCGCGGGCGGCCGCTCGGCTTCTGCGACGAGGGCGTGCCGGTCGGGGTCGAGGTGCTGGCCCCCGGCGAGCGGCTGGTGCTCTACTCCGACGGCCTGTTCGAGCGGCGTGGCGAGGACGTCGGGGCCGGGCTCGCCCGCCTGCTCGCGGCCGCACCGGGTGACGACCCCGATGCCGAGGCCCTGGCCGCCCGCCTGCTCGCCTGGGCGACCGGCGGCGGGGGCGTGCGCGACGACGTGGCCCTGCTGGTGGCCGCGCCGGTCCCCCCGGCGGGCTGACCGCCCCGGGCGGGGGCGGGGGACAACGCCTCCCGAGCCTGGCCCGGGCGGGTGACGCCGCCGGCCCGCGGCGCCACCCGCCCGGCGGCGACTACGAGGCGCGCTTCAGCAGGACGACCGGGATGGTCCGGGTGGTCTTGGCCTCATACTCGGCGAAGTTGGAGAACTTGGTCTTGACCGCGGTGAAGATGCGGTCGCGCTCCTCACCGGTCACCTCGACGGCGGTCGCCCGGTAGGTCTCGGTGCCGTACTCGACGGTGACGTCCGGGTTCGCCTTCACGTTGTAGTACCAGTCAGGGTTGCGCGGAGCGCCGCCCATCGAGGCGATGATCGCCATGTCGTCGCCCACCGGCATCGCCATGAGCGGGTTCAGGTACTCCTTGCCGCTCTTCGCGCCCTTCGAGTGCAGCAGGACGATGTCGGCGTTCGCGAAGAACCCGCCGACCTTGCCGCCGTTCGCCCGGAACTCGGCGATGACCTGCCGGTTCATCTCGTCGAACTCACCCATGGGTCCTCCCCCGTGTCGATGACCTCGTTGCCGACGCAAGCACCCTAGCCGCTCCGGGGCGCGTCGGGGAAGCCCTCGGCCCGGGAGTGACAGGACCGGTTGCCACGGCGCCGGAGCCCCCCGCTGCTAGCGTGCCGCCGCCCGACGACGCACGGACGCGGAGCCCCTCGACGATCACGCAGCGCCGACGACGTATCTCGCCCCGGTGGCCGGCCGCCGCGATCGCCGCGGTGGCACTCCCGGCCCTCGCGGCGCCGGCCGCCGCCGCCACCGACTACTCCTCGACCATCGCCGCGCTCCAGCGGGAGATCCCCGCGATCCTCGAGCGGACCGGCACGGTGGGGGCGACGGTGGCCCTGGTGGACTCAGACCGGGTGGTCTTCGCCCAGGGCTTCGGCTTCGCCGACCGTGAGCGGGGCGTGCCGGTGAGCGACCGCACGCTCTTCCACATCGGCTCGGTGTCCAAGACCTTCGCCGCCACCGCCGTCATGCAGCTGGTCGAGCGGGGGCTGGTGGACCTGGACGCGCCGCTCGGCCGCTACGTGCCCGCCTTCCGGCTGGACGACCCCGCCCTCACCCGGCGCATCACCGTGCGCAGCGTGCTGACCCACCACTCGGGCATCCCGGGCGACGTCTTCAACGGCGGCTTCACCCAGGGCCGCCCGGTCCCGGGCTACGAGCGGCAGGTGCTCCGGTGGCTTCGCGCCATGCCGCCCGAGCGGGCGGTGGACACCGAGTGGGCCTACAACAACTCGGGCTACCTGCTCCTGCGCGCCGTCATCGAGAACGTGACCGGGATGGGCCTCGAGGCCTACGCCCAGCGGAACCTCTTCGGTCCCATGGGGATGCGCACGGCGCACTTCGACGACCGCATCCCGGCCGACGGCGAGCTGACCCGCAACTACGAGCTCCGCCCGGTGCCGGGCGGCGGCGTCGCCGCCGCCCTGCGCCCGCGCGAGTACGTGAACGTGAGCACCGCGGGCTCCATCGTCGCCTCGGGCCGCGACATGACCGGGTACCTGCGGATGATCCTCGCCGAGGGCCGGGGGGTGCGCGGGCGGGTGCTCGCCGCCCGCACGCTCCGGCGCATGTGGACGCCCCAGACCCGCCTGGCCATCGACGCCGCCTCGCCGGTCACCCGCATGGGCCTGGGCTGGTTCCTGGTCGACCCGTATCTCGCCTGGACCGGGACGGTGCGCTGGCACGACGGCGGCACCACCTGGAACTTCAGCCAGCTCAAGGTGATCCCGGCCCAGGGCCTGGGGGTGTTCGTGAGCGTGAACACCGGCGGCGGGGCCGACACCGCCGTGGCCAACGCCGTGCTCGGCCGTGCGTTCGCGGCGAAGACCGGCCGGCCGGTGCCCACGGCGCCCGGGCTGCCGGCCGCGGCGCCGGCCACGGTGCCCCGGGCGGACCTCGGCCGCCTGGCCGGGCGCTACGCGGGCGTGTCGGACCTCGACCGGGTCGATGTGTCCGGCGACGGCGCCGGCCTGGTCTGGCGCCGTGCGGTGGGCACCCCGCGGGAACAGGCCGCCACGTTCCGGCCCGGGGCCGACGGCTGGTACCGGTCGGCCGAGGAGGGCACCGAGCTGCGGTTCCGGACGGTCTCCGGACGGCGCCTGCTGGTGACCCGGAACGTCCTCGGGGACCGGGCCTGGACCTTCCCCCGGGCGCTGCGCGTGCCCGCGTGGACCGTGCCGGCGGCGTGGCGGGCCCGCCTCGGGGCGTACCGGCCCGTGAACGCGAACCCCGACGCCACGCCGGTCGACCGCGGAAGCGTGCGGCGGGTCACCCTCGCCGTGGCGCAGGGGGTGCTCGTGCTCGACGTCGACGGCGAGAGCCGGCAGGTGCTCCGCCCGGCCGGGGATGAGCGGGCGCTCACCTTCGGCATCGGGGCCCAGCTCGGCCGCGGCAAGGGCCAGGTGGTGCAGGCCGTGCGCACCGGCGGCGGCCGGGTGATGATCGACTACATGGGCCTGCGCCTGGTGCGCATCGACGACGAGGCCGGATCGTGAGCCTGCATCCGGATCCCGAGTACGACGCGCAGCTCTCCCGCACGCTGATCGCCGCCCACGCCGAGGCCGCCGACCTGGGCCAGGCGATCGCGATCGCCTCGCGGGTGGCCCCGGGCGACAACGACGGCTGGTTCACCGAGTGGTCCGCCGCCGCGGGGCGCGAGGTCGCGGCCGCCGAGGACGCCGAGGCGAAGGGCCACCCGGTGAGCGCCCGTCAGGCGTTCCTGCGGGCCTCGGAGTACGCCCGCCAGGCCGTCTTCTTCACCCGGCGCGACCTGGATGACGAGCGCCTGCAGTCCGGGTACCGGCTCCACCGCGACGCCTTCCGCCGCGCGGTCCCGCATCTGGCCCATGAGGTCGTGGCGGCCGAGATCGCCCACCCGGCCGGCGGGCGGATGGGCGCGTACCTGGTGCTCGCCCCGGGGGAGGGCCCCCGCGGCCTGGTGCTCGCCCCGTGCGGGTATGACTCCACCGCCGAGGCGGGCTGGGTGGCCACCGGATACATGGCCGCGCGCCGCGGCCACCACGTGCTCCTGTGGGACGGCCCCGGGCAGGGCGGGATGCTCTATGAGCAGCGCATCCCGATGGCCCCCGACTTCGAGACCACCACCCGCGCGGTGGTCGACTGGGCCGCTGCCCGCCCCGAGGTCGACCCCGATCGCATCGTGATGGTCGGGCGGAGCTTCGCGGGCTACCTCGCGCCCCGGGGCGCCGCC
>JALOLS010000079.1 GCA_025455865.1 Thermoleophilia bacterium | reverse complement strand
CCCTCGGCCCGCTCCTCGCCGACGACCTCGCCGTTCCACTCGCGGTCGAAGCGGTACACCATGACCCGGTCGAACCCGGTCAGCCCGCGCATCCCGCGCGCCGCGGCGGCGAGCACGTCCGGCAGGCGCTCGGCGGCGTCCAGGTCGCCCACGGCCCGCGCGAGCGCGGGGAACGGGTCGGCCGGCCCGCCCTCGGGCGCCGCCTCGACCTCCACGACCAGCCCCGGACCTCCGCGGTGCACCACCACCTCGACCGGCGCGGGCGGCTCGCCGAGCGCCCCGCGCCAGGGCGCCCCGGCCCCCGGCAGGCGCTCCCCGAGGGCACCCGCGAGCGCGGGGCCGACGACGTCGGCGAGGCGCGCGCCGAGCACGGCGCCCGCGTCCCGGCCCAGGAAGCCGGCGGTGTTCGCCGAGGCCCAGGCGACGGGCGCACGGGGACCGGCGGCCGCGACCAGGCAGCCGTGCGGCTGCACCGCCCCGGGGACCTGGATGGGCTCGCGGGCGCACTCGGCCAGGTCGAGGGCGCCGGCGGGGGACCCCGGGCCGCTCACCGGCGCCGGCTACCCGAGCCCGTCGCCGAAGAGCTCGTCGAGCCGGACGATCTCCTCGTCGGTCACGTGGCGCGGATTGCCCGACAGGATGCCCGAGATGTTCCGGAAGGGCGCGCCGATGTGCATGCCCTGCCCGTCGATCGCAAAGTCCCGGATGCGCCGGTCGTGGCCCGACCCGCGCATCTTGAGGACCATGATCCCGCGGCGCATCTCCCCGCCCACCTCGACGTAGCGCAGCAGGATGACCGAGTCGGTGATCGAGGAGATGTGGGCCTCGGTGACCGAGCCGCCGCCCAGCAGCGTGGGGGTGGTCGAGGTGAACAGGCCGTTGACCCCCTGCTGCTTGACGAAGCTGGTCAGGCCGAAGACGAACTCCCGGAAGCCGCGGGTGGTCGAGGACCGCTCGAGCGCCGAGAGGCCGTCCACCGCCAGGCGGTGGGGCCGGTACTCGCGCATGAGGTCCCGGATGTGGATGAGGTGGTCCTCCAGGCTGGAGGCGTCGGGGTGCTCGCACACGATGCGCAGGGTCCCCTGGGCCTCGAGCTGCTCGAAGTCGACCCCCCAGCCGCCGGCGTTGCGCAGGAGCTGCTCGCGGCCCTCCTCGAAGGCGACCAGCAGGCACCGCTCCCCCACCCGCGCCCCTCCGCGCACGTACTCGGTGGACAGCAGCGTCTTGCCCGTGCCGGTGGCGCCCGAGACCAGGACGATCGAGTCGCGGAAGAAGCCCCCGCCGCACATCGCGTCGAGCTCGGTGTTGCCCGAGGTGATCCGCTGGGCCGACGAGGGCCCGCCGAGCAGGCCCGAGGCCGAGAGCGGGATCAGCACGATCCCGACCCCGGGGATGATCGAGAACGGGTACTCGCCCTTGCGGTGGGTCGCCCCCCGGAACTTGAGCACCTCGACGGTGCGCCGGCGCTTCTCGCCCTCGGGCACGTTGCGCAGCAGGATCACGTTGTCGGTCACGAACTCCTCGAGCGCGTGCCGGGTGATCGGGCCGTGGTCGTCGGGGCGCTCGGCGGTGAGCACCGCGGTGACCCCCATCATGCGGAGGCCCTGGACCAGGCGGAAGAGCTCGTGGCGCAGGGTCATCTCGTCGGGCAGGTGGCCGAACACCGCGCTCACCGAGTCCAGCGCGACCCGCGTCGCGCCGACCTGGCGCACCGCGTTCTCGACCCGGGCCATGAGCGCCCCGAGGTCGAAGCTGCCGGCGATCTCGACCCCGGGCTGGTCCGGGCTCGGGGAGGCGTCCACGTAGCGCCAGCGCCCGGTGCGCTCCCAGCTGGGGATGTCCCACCCGAACGAGGCCATGTTGCGCGTGATGTCGCGCGGGCTCTCCTCGAAGGTCACGAAGACCCCGGACTGGTTGGCCTCCCGGATGCCGGCCGCGAGGAAGTGGGCCGACAGCACGGTCTTGGCGCTGCCGGCGGTTCCGGCGACCAGGGAGGTGCGCCCCTCGGGCAGCCCGCCCTCGAAGATGAAGTCGAGGCCCCCGAGGTGGGTCGGGAGCTTGGTCAGGACCGGTTCCGGCTCGCTCATCGCGCCTCGGGGTGGTCGGGTGGGATGGGGTCGTCCAGGGCCTGGAGCTCGAGCCCGACCAGCACCTTCTCCCGGTCGGAGAGGTCGCCGATGATGCGGCGCATGGGCGGCGGCAGCCGCCGGATGAGCGTCGGGGTGGCCAGCACCTTGTCCCGGTCGGCGAGGTCGGGCTGCTCCAGCACGTCGACCACCCGCACCTCGTAGTCGGCCATCTGGCGGCAGATGGCGTCGAGGTTGCGGATCGCCCGCTGCGACCGGGTGGTCCGGCCGGACACATACAGGGTGAGCTGGACCCGGCTGGCGGGAGCGTCGGGGTCGGGCTCGGAGCCGGCGCGGTCTGAGGCCACGGCTCAGGCTACCCCACCGGCGCCGGGGAATCGCGGGGGAACGCACATCCCGGAGCCGGACGGGGCCGCCGGACGGGGGTCGGGGCGCAGGCGATGCGATAGCGTTCCCCGGCCACGACCTCCGAGAAAGGGCCTGGTCCAGGACCATGAAGACCGTCATCAAGCTCCTTGCGCTCATCGGCGTCGGCGCCCTGATCTACTGGCTGGTCCGCGACCGGCTGGGCGGCGAGCCCGACGAGTTCACCTTCACCGAGGCGCCCGCCGAGTCGCCCGGCACCGCCGAGGCCCCGCCCGCGGCCTAGCCGTCGCGGGGCGGCGGTGGGCGTCACCCTCGCCGGCGGGCACCGCGACGCGGTCGCGGCGCTCGATGGCGACCTGCGCGCCGCCGCCCGCGCCATCGGCGTGTCGCTCGGACCCGAGCTCGCCCGCCTGCGGCCGGCCCTGGCCCCCGCCGCCGGAGACGGCCGGGAGCCCGACGCCGAGCTCACGGCGCTCGACCTCGACCGGGACGGCGAGCCCGACGCCCTGACCCTCGCCGCCTGCCTGGCCGCCCACGACGAGTACGTCACCCGGGCCGGCCGGGCGGGCGGCGTGAGCCTGGGCGCGCTGGCCCTCGGGCGCCTGCTGGTCTGGGCCTCGCGGGCGGCGCTCCTGGGCGGCCGCCCACCGCGCATCCGGTTCATCGGCCCGCCGCGGCGCGCCCCCGAGGCCGCGCCCGGCGAGCTGCTGCTCTCGGCCCACTGCGCGGCCACCGTGGCGGGCGAGGCGCGCCAGGCCCGCGCGGTCGCCGTCGTCGGGGCGCCCGGGTAGGGCGCTACCCCCCGCGGGCCGCGGCCCGGAGGCGCCGCAGGAGCTCCAGCACGTGGAGCAGCTCCCGCTCGTCGCCCCGGCTGCGCAGGGCGGCCGCGCGGCGCTCCAGCGCGTGCTCCTGCACGCGGAACGCGGCCTCGCGGAGCTCCTCCTCCGACCCGCCCGCCGCCGCGTCGGCCCGCAGCGCCCCCTCCAGGTCGGCGAGGTCGGCCGGCCACGGGTCGGCCCCGGACAGGATGAGCGCCATCGCGCGGCGGTGCTCGGGCGCCTCGAGGACCTCCTCCGGGACCCCGGCGAGCTCCCGCGCGCCGGGGCCGGGCAGCGCCATGGCCAGCGCGAGCAGCCGGCGCTCGCGCCGCTCCACCGCGGTGAGCTCCCGCAGGACCGGACGCGGCGGCGCATCGCCCTGGGGCGGGCGGTAGGGGGTGGCCCGCAGCCGGCGCTCGAGCTCCGGGGGGAGCTCCAGCAGGCCGACCGCCCGCCGCACCGCCTCGTCGCGCTCGATCGCCTGGTCGGGGGGCACCAGGGCCAGGTAGCCCTCGATGTCGGCCAGGGCGCGGCGCCGGCCGGCCGCGCTGCGCTCCGAGCGGTTCGCGCAGGACCAGACGACCCACTCCAGCAGGGGCTCCGGCGCCGCGGCGCAGGCGGCGAGCTCGCGCCGGCCGGCCTCGTCGCCCCCGAGGTCGCCCGGGTCACGCCCCGCCGGCAGCCGGATGGCCGTGAGCTCCAGGCCCTCCATCCCGTGCGCGGCCTCCAGGGTGCGGGCGGCGGCGCGCTCCCCGGCCCGGTCGGCGTCGAACGAGAGCCGCACCTCGTTCCCGAGCCGCCGCAGCTCCTGCAACTGCGGCCGGGTGAGCGCCGTGCCCATGCAGGCGACCGCGTTCGGGATGCCGGCGGCGTGCAGGGCGAGCACGTCGGTGTAGCCCTCCACCACCAGCGTCCAGCCCGCGCGGGCGGCGGCCTGCCGGGCCTGGTGGGCGCCGAACAGCAGGTTGCGCTTGCGGAAGTGCTCGCTCTCGGGGGAGTTCACGTACTTGGCGCTGTCGGCCGGGTTCATCGTGCGGGCCCCGAAGCCGCGCACCCGCCCGCGCGAGTCGGCGATGGGGAAGGTGATGCGCGAGACGAAGAAGTCGTGGGCGGCCCCGCCGCGCAGGCGCGCCAGGCCCGCGTCGGCGAGCTGCTCACGCGAGAAGCCCTCGCGGATGGCCCGCCCGGCGAGCACCTGCCCGCCCCCGGGCGCGTAGCCGATCCGGAACGCGCGCAGCAGCGCCTCGTCGAACCCGCGCCCGAGCAGGTAGCCCCGGGCCGGCTCGGCCTCCTCGGCCGCCCACAGATACGCCGAGTAGAAGCCCGCGGCGCGCTCCAGGAGCTGCAGCCGGCGCTCCTCGGCGGCCCGCCGGGCCTGCTCCTGGGGGCTCGCCTCGACCACGCGGAGGGGCACCCCGAACCGGTCGGCGAGCGCCTCGACGGCCTCGCCGAAGCCGCCCGCGCCCTCCCGCTCCTGCATCCAGGTGAACGCGTCGCCGGTCGCCCCGCAGCCGTAGCAGTAGTACCGCGCGTTCTCCGGCGGGATCAGGCAGAAGGAGGGCGTCTTCTCGTCGTGGAACGGGCACCGCCCCCACCAGCGCCCGCCCCGGCGCACCAGGGCCACCTGCCCCCGCACCAGCTCCACCAGGTCGGCCGCCCGGCGGACCTGGTCGATGCTCTCGGGGTCGATCCGCGCCACCCCGGGAGTGTCCCACACGGCCCGCGGTCAGCCCACGCGCTCGCAGGCGACGGCGACCGCGAGCGCGTCACCGACCTGCCGCATCCGGACCTCCTCCAGCCGTCCGAGGCGCCCGGTGAGCGCGCCGGTGGGGACGTTCAGGACCGGGTCGAGGCTCACGGCGGAGGGTCGTCCCACCGGATCGCGTCCGGCCTCCAGGACCACCCCTGACCCCAGCCCTCGCACGGTGGTGGTAGCGGGGCACATTCTCGCCGCGGCGCGGGATCGCGCTCACGCCCGGCGGGCCGCCCCGAGGAAGGGCTCCCGGTCACCCCACTCGTCGGGCTCACTCAGGGGGTGCTCGTCGTCGGCGGCGCATGAGGCGTCGATCCGGGCCGCGCGGTGGCGGGCGAGGAGCGCGGCGGGCGCCTCGACGATGAGGACCGGGTCCGGCACCCCGTCACGCGGTTCCCCGGGCCGGGCGGAGGGTGCCGGCGTCGACCGTTCGTGCTGATCCGTGTGCGTGCGATGCCACGCTGGTGGCACGAGGCTCCCGGTCCGGCAGCTACAGGGGCGCCTCACGGGGCATGAAGGCCTCGCGGTAGGCGCGCAGGGCGAAGCGGTCGGTCATGCCGGCCACGTAGTCGGTGACCCGCGTGACCGGATCCGGATCCCCCCCGGCCGGGAGCAGGCCGGGGTGGGCCAGGTGGTGGTCGAAGAGCGCCTGGACGACGCCGCGGGCGCGCGCGGACTCCCCGCTCGCCGGCGCGGCGAGGTACACGTTGTCGAACATGAAGCGGCGGAGCGCGCGGAAGGCCTCCCCCACCTCGTCCGACTGGCGGATCACCTCACCCTCGGCGCTCATCCGCACGATGTCCTGCACCAGGGTCGTGAGCCTTGACGAGGTCGTGTCGCCGAGCACGGCGATCTCCGGGCCGGGGAGGTCGCCCGGGGTGAGGATGCCGGCCCGCAGGGCGTCCTCGATGTCGTGGTTCACGTAGGCGATCCGGTCGACCAGGCGCACGATCTGGCCCTCCAGCGTGGCCGGGAGGTCCGGGCCGGTGTGGTTCCGGATGCCGTCGCGCACCTCACGGGTGAGGTTCAGGCCGGCCCCGTCGCGCTCCAGCACCTCGACGACCCGCACGCTCTGGAGGTTGTGGTGGAAGCGGCGCCCGTGGCGGTCGCGCAGCAGGTCGTCCAGGGCGTGCTCGCCGGCGTGGCCGAACGGCGCATGGCCGAGGTCGTGGCCCATCGTGACCGCCTCGACCAGGTCCTCGTTCAGGTCCAGCGCCCGGGCCACCGTGCGGGCGATGGCCGAGACCTCCAGCGTGTGGGTGAGCCGGGTGCGGTAGTGGTCGCCCTCGGGCGCGATGAAGACCTGGGTCTTGTGCTTGAGCCGGCGGAACGCCTTGGTGTGGAGGATCCGGTCCCGGTCGCGCTGGAAGGCCGTGCGCAGGGGGCAGGGCGCCTCGGGGCGCTCGCGCACGGCGCGGTCCGCCCGGGCCGCCCGGGGGCCGAGCGGCGGCTCCCTCACCGGCCCGGGGTCAGGCGGGGGCGGGGGCGGGCTGGGTGAGCTGGATCGGGAAGACCCAGGGCCCCCGCAGCGACTCCGACGGCTTGCGCCCGTCGCCCACCGTGCCCACCGTGACCGTGAGCGCCGCCACGTCGCGGGGGATGCCCGGGGCGAGCGCGAGCGCCCCGTCCACCCGGTTGCCCTCGCGCCGGGACTCCAGGAGCCCCTCCCGGTAGCGGCGGCCCTGGTCGTCGACCACCAGCACGTCGTCGAGCACCGAGAGCCACTTGCGCTTGCGCGGGTCGGCCGTGTGGGCCAGGAAGCGCAGCCGGCCGCCCTGCTGGTAGCGCTCGAGCACGGTGAGCGAGATCGTCACGTCCTCGACCGACTGGGTCTGGTTGACCGCGACCACCCCGCGCAGCGTGCCCGGGCTGAAGACCAGCCCGTTCGGGAAGGGGTCGACGACCTGCCCCCACTCCGACGGCGGCGTGGGCTGGGCCATCGGCGTGTCGGCGGCGAGCTGATGGATGCGCTCGGCCGTGCGGTGCTTCCAGATGTGGGGCCGCTCCCGGAAGAGCGTCACCAGCGACCGGTGCGAGAAGGCCCGCCCGTCGTCGGGGATGTAGATGCCGTAGCGGCCCTGGTCGGGCCGGGTCAGCTCGACGAACGCGGCCGGGCACGTCGGCCCCTGGCCGTCGACGGCACACGAGTCGGCGTAGTGCAGGTGCTCGATCTGCCAGCCGTCGACCAGCATCTCGACCAGATCTCCGAGGCTGCCGAGCCGGTAGCGCTCCTCGGTGGCGATGGTGCCCTCCAGACGCTTTCGGGAACCGGGGCGATGCTACACCGGCCCCCCGGCACCGGCCTCCCGTCCTGCGGGACGACCGGCGCCGGCGGGGGCCGGGTCAGGCCATGGAGACCGGGGCCTCCTCCAGCGCCGCCTGGGCGGCGGCGATGCGCGCCACCTGCACCCGGAACGGGGAGCAGGACACGTAGTCGAGGCCGATCTCGTGGCAGAAGGTCACCGAGTCGGGGTCGCCGCCGTGCTCGCCGCAGATGCCGAGCTTGATGTGGGGCTTCACCGCCCGGGCCTTCTCCTTGGCGATGCGGATGAGCTCGCCCACCCCCCCGCGGTCGAGGGTGTCGAAGGGGTTGGTCGGGATGATGTTGCGCTGCAGGTAGTGGGTGAGGAACTTGCCCTCGGCGTCGTCGCGGCTGAAGCCCAGGGTGGTCTGGGTGAGGTCGTTGGTGCCGAAGGAGAAGAAGTCGGCCTGCCGGGCGATCTCATCCGCGGTGATCGCCGCCCGCGGCAGCTCGATCATCGTCCCCACCAGGTAGTCGATGCGCTCCCCGCCGGCCTCGGCGAGCACCCGCTCGCACTCCTCGACCACCAGCTCGCGCATGATGCGCAGCTCCTCCTCGAAGGCGACCAGCGGGATCATGATCTCCACCAGCGGCGCCTCGCCGGTCTCCGCGCGCACCCGCAGGGCCGCGGTCATGATGGCCCCGGCCTGCATGCGGTAGACCTCGGGCATCTCCATGCCCAGGCGCACGCCGCGGGTGCCGAGCATCGGGTTCAGCTCGTGCAGCTGGTGGACCCGGGCGAGGAGCGCCTCCTTCTCGGCGTCCGGCGTGCCGGCCTGCTTGGCCTGCGCCACCTCGACCTCGAGCTCGACCAGCTTGGGCAGGAACTCGTGCAGCGGCGGGTCGAGCAGCCGGATGGTCACCGGCAGGCCCCGCATGGCCCGGAAGATGCCGGCGAAGTCGTCCTCCTGGAAGCCGCGCAGCTGCTCGACCAGGCCGGCCCGCTCCTCGGCCGACTCGCGCATGATCGCCTGCTGCATGATCGGGATGCGGTCCTCGGCGAAGAACATGTGCTCGGTGCGGCAGAGCCCGATGCCCTCGGCGCCGAACTCCCGGGCCCGGGTGGCGTCCTCGGGGGTGTCGGCGTTGGTCCGCACCTTCAGGGTCCGGACCCGGTCGGCCCACTCCAGGATCCGCAGGAGCTCGGGCGAGTCGGCCTGCGGCGGGAGCAGCGGGGCCTCGCCGGCGAACACCTTGCCGCTGGTGCCGTCGATCGTGATGACCTCGCCCTCGCGCACCGCCACGCCGGCGATGCGCATGCCCGACCCGTCCTCGGCGAACTCGATCTCCGACACCCCGCAGACCGCCGGCTTGCCCATGCCCACCGCGACGATGGCCGCGTGGCTGGTCTTGCCGCCGCGGGCGGTGAGGATGCCCTGGGCCCCGATCATCCCGTGCAGGTCGTCCGGGGTGGTCTCGTCGCGGACCAGGATGACCCGGTGGCCCTCCCGCCCGCGGCGCTCGGCCTCGTCGGCGGTGAAGACCACCTCGCCGACCGCGGCCCCCGGCGAGGCGTTGACCCCGACCGCGAGGGGGTCGGCGGCCGAGTTGGCGTCGAGCTGCGGCAGCAGCAGCTGGCGTACCTGCCCGGCGTCGACCAGCGTGCGCAGTGACTCGCGCTCGTCCACCAGGCCCTCGTCGACCAGGTCCACGGCCACCCGGGCCATGGCCAGGGCGCTCCGCTTCCCGTTGCGGGTCTGGAGCATGTAGAGGCGGCCGTCCTCGATGGTGAACTCGACGTCCTGCATGTTCTTGTAGGTGCGCTCGAGCATGTCCATCGTCTGCATGAGCTGGTCGAACGCCTCGGGGAGCACGCCCTTCAGGTCGTGCAGCGGGTGCGGGGTCCGGATGCCGGCCACCACGTCCTCGCCCTGGGCGTTGACCAGGAAGTCGCCGAAGGGCTCGCCCTTCTCGCCGGTCACGTTGTTGCGGGTGAACGCGACCCCGGTGGCCGAGCGGTCGCCGGTGTTGCCGAACACCATCCGCTGGACGTTCACCGCGGTGCCGAGGTCGTGGCCGATGTTGTGCAGGCGCCGGTAGTCGTACGCGCGGCGGTTCTCCCAGCTCTCGAACACCGCCCGGACCGCGCCGTCGAGCTGCGCCCGCGCCTCCTGGGGGAAGGGGCTCCCGTAGTGCTCCTGGTAGATCGCCTTGTAGGTGCCGACCAGGCGCTTCAGGTCCTCCGCGGTCAGGTCCACGTCCTGGGCGGCGCCCACCTCGCCCTTGAGCGCGCCGAGGGCGGCCTCGAAGTGCCGCTTCTCCACCCCCGAGACGACGTCGCCGTACATCTGGATGAAGCGCCGGTAGGAGTCGTAGGCGAAGCGCGGGTTGCCGGTGAGCCCGGCCAGGCCCTCGACGCTGCGGTCGTTCATGCCGAGGTTCAGGATCGTGTCCATCATCCCCGGCATCGAGAACTTGGCGCCGCTGCGCACCGAGACCAGCAGCGGGTCGTCGGGGTCGCCCAGGCGCTTGCCGGCGTCCTCCTCCAGCCGGGCCAGGTGCTCGTCGATCTCCTCCCGCAGGCCGGGCGGGAACTCGCGTCCACCGCGCAGGAACGCGATGCAGGCCTCCGTGGTGATCGTGAAGCCCGGGGGCACCGGCAGGCCCAGACGGGTCATCTCGGCCACGTTGGCGCCCTTGCCCCCGAGCAGCTCACGCATGTCGCGCGAGCCCTCGGAGAAGTCGTAGACCAGCTTGGTCGTCACGGTGCTGCTCATCGCCCCCCTCCCGCAATGGTGATCCTTGAGAAGTCCGCAACCTCGGTCAGCAGGCCGGCGGCGGCGCCGACCAGCCCGTAGCGCCGGGCCCGGACCCCCTGGTCGTCCACGTTGACCATGACGTCCTCGAAGAACCGGTCCACGGCCGGCGCCAGGTGGCGCGCGGCGTCGAGGGCCGCCCCGAAGTCCCGTCGCGCGCGCGCCTCGGCGATGCGGGGCCGGGCGGCCTCGATCGCGGCGTGGAGCGCGTCCTCCCCCGGGTCGCCGGCCGGCGCGAACGCCGCCCCCGCCGGGCCCTTCTGCGCGAGCTTCTGGCACCGCGTGCAGGCGGTCCAGACCACCACGAGCTCGGGCGTGTCCCGCACCTGCTCGATCGCCCGGGCCCAGGCCGCCGTGGCCGGGAGCGAGCCGAGGTGCGCGCCCTCGGCGGCCGCCGCCGCCTCGGCCCCCACCCCCTCACCGGCCAGGAGGTAGGCCAGCCGGTCGGCGATGAAGGCCTCCAGGGCGTCGAGGGCGGGCTCGTCGCCGAGCGCCAGGTCCGCCCCCTGGGCCCGGAGGCGTGCCGCGGCGGCGGCGAGCAGGGGGCGCACGGGCGCGTCCCAGCCCCGATCCAGCGCGATCCGGACCAGACCGGTGGCCGCCCGGCGGAGCGCATAGGGGTCGCGCGAGCCCGACGGGGCCTCGTCGACCAGGAACGCGCCCACGAGGTTGTCGATCCGCTCGGCGGCCGCGAGCAGCGCCCCGGCGCCGGTGGCCGGGAGCGGCGAGTCGGCCGCGTCGGGCATGTACTGCTCGCCGATCGCGGCGCAGACCGCCTCGGGCACGTCCTCCAGGCCGGCGTAGTGGGCCGCGGCGAAGCCCTCGAGCTCCGAGAACTCGGCCACCAGCACCGCGCCCTGGTCCACCTTGGCCAGCCGGGCGGCGCCCTCGGCGTGCAGCGCGACGTCGGGCGGGGCGCCGACCGTGGCGGCCAGCTCGCCGACGCCGGCCACCAGCCGGTCGCGCTTCTGGGCCAGGGTGCCCAGGCGCTTGTGGAAGACGATGGCGTCCAGGCGCGCGTCGAGCGCGGCCAGGCCCGCCTCGCGGTCGCGGGCGTAGGAGAAGGCGGCGTCCTGCAGGCGGGCGTCGAGCACGTCCTCGTTGCCGCGGGTGATGAGCTCCGCGTGGGCCGGGTCGCCGTTGGAGACCGCGAGGAACGCCGGAAGGAGCGACGCGTCCTCGCGCTCCACCGGGAAGTAGCGCTGGTGGCTCTGCATGGCGGTGACCAGGACCCGCGCCGGGAGGGTCAGGTGCCGGTCGGCGATGCGCCCGCAGATCACGCTCGGGCGCTCGACCAGGAAGAGCACCTCGGCCATCTTCCCGGCCGGGTCGCGCCAGCGGCCCCCGAGCACCTCGGCCGCCGCGTCGAGGCCGGCGGTGATCTCGCGCAGGCGCTCGGCGTGGTCGGCCACCACGCCGGCCGCGAGCAGCGCGTCGCGGTAGGCGCGGGCGTGGCCGACGTCGGCCGGCCCGCCGAGGAAGCGGTGGCCCCGGCTCACCCCGCCGGCCTCCAGGCCGTGGAGCGTGAAGGGCACGGTGCGCTCGTCGAGCTTGGCGACGATCCAGCGCACCGGCCGGGAGAAGCGGAGGCCCGCCCCGTCGCCCCAGCGCATGGTCTTGCCGAACCGGATGCCCTCGAGCACCCGCCGGGCCAGCTCGGGGACCAGCTCGTCCAGGGGGCGCGCCTCGTCGGTGACCTCGGCGAACGCGAACCGCCGGCCGCTCGCCGGCTCCTCGCGCACCACCAGGTCCTCGGGGGCCACCCCCTGCGCCCGGGCGAAGCCCTGCGCCGCCTTGGTGGGGCGCCCATCGGCGTCGAACGCGGCCTCGGCCGAGGGCCCGCGCACCGAGCGCGAGGAGGCCGTCTGCGCGGCGGGCAGGTCCGCCACGAACAGGGCGATCCGCCGCGGGGCCACCCACACCTCGGGCGTCCCGGCCGGCAGGCGGAGCGCCTCCAGGGCGCCGGCGGCCAGGGCGGGCACCTGCTCCAGGGCCTCCCGGCACGCGGAGGAGGGCAGCTCCTCGCACCCGATCTCGATCAGCAGGTCAGGCATCGCCACCCCGGCTCGTCGCTGCCGCCCCAGAGGCCGCCCGCACCCCCACCGCGGCGGGGTCCTCGCACCCGATCTCGATCAGCAGGTCAGGCACCGGTCACCGCCTCGGCCGCGGGCTCGCGGGCGGCGAGGTAGGCCTCGGCGCAGCGGGCGGCGAGCGCCCGCACCCGCCAGATGTAGGCCCCGCGCTCGGTCACGCTGACCACCCCGCGGGCGTCCAGCAGGTTGAAGGCGTGGCTGCACTTGAGCACCTGGTCGTAGGCCGGCAGCACCAGGCCCGCATCCAGGCAGCGGCGGCACTCGGCCTCGTGGTCGGCGAAGCGCCGGAAGAGCGCCTCGGTGTCGGCCACCTCGAAGTTGTAGGCGCTCCACTGGCGCTCGTTCTCGCGGTACACCTCGCCGTAGCTCACCCCGGGCGACCACTCCAGGTCATACACCGAGCGCTTGCCCTGGAGGTACATCGCGATGCGCTCCAGGCCGTAGGTGAGCTCGACCGAGATCGGCTTCAGGTCGATGCCGCCGGCCTGCTGGAAGTAGGTGAACTGGGTGATCTCCATGCCGTCCAGCCACACCTCCCAGCCGAGCCCCCAGGCGCCCAGGGTGGGGCCCTCCCAGTCGTCCTCGACGAAGCGCACGTCGTGCACGGCCGGGTCGAGGCCGAGGGCGACGAGCGAGCCCAGGTACTGGTCCTGCACGTCGTCGGGCGACGGCTTGAGGATGACCTGGTACTGGAAGTAGTGCTGGAGGCGGAAGGGGTTCTCGCCGTAGCGGCCGTCGGTGGGGCGGATGGACGGCTCCACGTAGGCGGTGCGCCACGCCTCGGGCCCCAGGCTCCGCAGCAGCGTGGCCGGGTTGAACGTGCCCGCCCCGACCTCGGTGTGGTACGGGTGCATCAGGCTGCAGCCCCGCGACGCCCAGTAGGCGTGCAGGCGCAGGATGACCTCCTGGAAGCTGGGCCCCGCCGTCTCCGCCGCCCCGGCCGCCGCGTCCCCCTCCGTCACCTGCGCGCCGCCCTCAGCCGCGGGCGCCGGGTACCGGCGCGCCGGGCGTCTCGGTGGTCCGGTGCCGCGGCAGCGCGAGGTCGCTCGTCATCCATCCTCCTGGGGGACCCTGGAACGCCGGAGAGTCTACCCGCCGTCCCGCCCGATCCGGGGCGGCGCTCCCCCGGCGCGGCAGATAGGGTCATGCCGCCGCCTGCGACCGGACCGATGCCCCGAGGACCCCTGAGACCGCTGCCCGCGGCGGCCGCCCTGGTCGCGGTCGCCGGCGCCTCCGCCGCCCTCGGCTGGGGCGGCTCGGCGCTGCTCGACCGCCCTCCCCCGCCGCCGGCGGTGGCCATCGGCGACCCGGCGACCCTCCCGCCGGTCCCCGCCCCGGAGGACGACCCCGAGGCCGCGCCGCCGCGCCGCGCGCCCGCCCCGGCCCCCGCCCCGCGGCCGGCTCCGGCCCGGCGCCCCGCGCCCCCTCCGCCGCCGCCCGCCCCGGCGGTGATCGTCCCGGACGCCCCCGCCGATGACGACGCGGCGCCGCCCGAGCCCCCGCCGCCACCGCCGCGGCCCGCGCCTGCGCCCGCCCCGGCGCCCGAGCCGCCGCCGCCCGCCCCCCGGCCCGAGCCGGCGCCGGCGCCGGCGCCCTCTCCTCCCCGTCCCGAGCCTCCGCCGGAGCCCGC
>JALOLS010000078.1 GCA_025455865.1 Thermoleophilia bacterium | reverse complement strand
GTGTAGGCCCGGCGTGCCAGGGTTCCCCGGGTGACGGCCACCCCCCGGCGGATCACCCGGACCTACTACGTGCTCCTGCTCGGCAACACGCTGGCCGCGTCGCTGATCTGGGGCATCAACACGATCTTCCTGCTGGACGCCGGGCTCTCCAACGCCGAGGCGTTCGGGGCCAACGCGGCCTTCACCGCCGGGATGGTGCTGTTCGAGGTCCCCACCGGCATCGTCGCCGACATGTGGGGCCGGCGGGTCTCGTTCCTGCTCGGCACGCTGACCCTGGCCGTCTCCACCGGGCTCTATGTGCTCCTGTGGTGGGTCGAGGCGGGCTTCTGGTGGTGGGCGGTGGTGTCGCTGCTCATCGGCCTCGGGTTCACGTTCTTCTCCGGGGCGACCGAGGCGTGGCTGGTCGACGCGCTCACCGCGACCGGCTACACCGGCCGCCTCGAGTCGGTCTTCGGCCGCGGGCAGATCGTGGGCGGCGTCGCGATGCTCACCGGCTCGGTGGCCGGCGGCTACATCGCCCAGGCCACCTCCCTCGGGGTCCCCTTCGTGCTGCGCGCGGTCATCCTGGTCGGGGTCTTCGTGGTGGCGGCGTGGCTCATGCGCGACATCGGCTTCACGCCGCGGCGCGGGGAGGGGCCGCTGACCCAGATGCGGGGCATCGTCGGCCGCTCGGTCGAGTTCGGCTGGCGGGTCCCGGCGGTCAAGTACATCATGCTCTCGGCCCCCTGGACCGGCGGGGTGGGGATCTATGTCTTCTACGCGCTCCAGCCCTACCTCCTGGAGTTGTGGGGCGACCCGGAGGCCTACGGCATCGCCGGCCTGGTCGCGGCGATCGTGGCGGGGGCCCAGATCCTGGGCGGGATCGCCGCCCCGGCCCTCGGCCGGCGCTTCCGCCTGCGCACCACGGCGCTGCTGCTGGCGCAGGTGGCCAACGTCGCGGTGCTCGTGCTGATCGGCCTGGTCGAGAGCTTCTGGCCGGTGATCGGCCTGATCGTGGTCTGGGGCCTGCTCTTCGCGGCGTCGATGCCGGTGCGCCAGGCGTACCTGAACGAGCACATCCCCTCCCAGGAGCGGGCGACGATCCTCTCGTTCGACTCGCTCATGTCCTCCGCCGGCGGGGTGGTGGCCCAGCCGGTGCTGGGGCGCGCGGCGGACGTGTGGGGCTACCCGGCGTCCTATCTGCTGTCGGGGGCGATCTCCGCGGTGGCAGTGCCCTTCATCGCCCTGGCCCGGCGGGAGGAGCGGCCGCGCGGCCCCGGGGCGGGCGAGGTGATCGCCGCCGAGGCGTGACGGTCGCGGGGTCGGCGGCGGAGACGGTGCGACGCCCTCCGCCCCCCGGGAGCCCGCCGTGCCCACCCGTCCCCTCCTCGCCGCGCTCTGGGTCGCCGCCCTCGGGCCGCTGGCCGCCGGATGCGCGCTGGTCCTGCCCGCCTCGGCGCCCGCGCCGGCGCCGGGGGACGGCTGGCACGGGGCGCTCACCGTGTCGGTGTCCTCGCCGGCGCGGCCCGGGACCGTCCGCTTCACGCTGCGCTGCGGTCCGGAGGACGATCGTGGCGCCTGCCGGGACCTGGCCGTGCGCCGCGGCCTGCTCGCGCCGTTCGCCCCGCGGCCGGAGTGCGTGGTGGCGCCCCCCGGCGCCGAGCGCGCGCGGGTGCGCGGGCAGTTCGGCGGCCGGCCGGTGGACCTGGTGTTCGGGCCGTGCGACCAGGACCGCTGGCGGCCGCTGCGGGCGGTGCTCCGGGTGCCCTCAGCCCCCGAAAAGGCGGCGGAGAAGGCCGCGACGGGGCGTGTCTGAGGGCTTGGGCGCGAGCGGGCCCATGCCCATCGTGGCCAGGTAGCGGTCGTTGACCCCCTCGGCCAGGGCGCGGGCGCGCTCCTCGTCGTCCGCCTCGCGGATCGCGGGCCACTCGACCCACTCGGCTCCCGGGTGCTCTTGGTGCAGGAGCGCGAGCGCCCCGTCGACGGTCTCGGCGCCGGCGACGGAGCCCGACATCGGCAGGCCGCCCATGTGCTGGGTGCCGAAGACCGCGTCGGTGAGCGACCCGCCGCTGCCGAAGACGGTGGGGGTCAGCACCTCGACGGGGTGATGTTCCCCGTCGGGGGTCCGGATGACCCCGCTCACCACGGAGAAGGCGTCGTTCTGGGGCTCGTCGTCGGGCATGGGCGAACCCTAACGCTCCCGCGCTCCTGGGGGAAGCGCCCGCCCTTGACGGTGAGGGCCTCGCTCCGGTTGAGTCCGGGCCACATCGGCACGGGGGGAGCGATGGGCGGCAGGGGACGGCGTCGGGTCGTGGCGGTGGCGGCGGCGGCCGCCGCCCTGGCGGCGACCGCGACCGCGGCGGGGGCCACCTCCTCCAGCCCGATCGCGCTCTCGCCCGACGAGCGGCTGCTGTGGGTGGTGAGCCCCGACACCGACTCGGTCTCGGTCATCCGCACCGACACCAACCGCGTCGTGCGCCGCATCGCCGTCGGCGCCGAGCCGCAGGGCGTAACGATCGCCGACCGCGGCCGCCTCGCGGTGGTGGCCAACGCGCAGGCCGGCACCGTGTCGATGATCCGCATCCTGGGCTCCCGGCCGGGCCGGTTCCGGGCCGTCCTGGACACGCGCGCGGGCCGGCGCGGACAGGTGGCGACCGGGGCGGAGCCCTGGAACGTGGTGGCCTCGCCCGATGGCCGCAGGGTGTACGTGGCCAACTCGGGCCAGGACACGATCACGGTCATCGACGCCGCCGCGCGGCGGGTCATCGGAAGCGTCGACCTGCGCCGCAGCCCGTGCAACGCACCCGATCGCACCCGGCACTTCCAGCCCCGCGGCCTCGCGGTCACCGACGACGGAAAGACCCTGTACGTGACCCGCTTCCTGTCGTTCACCCGCCCCGGCGGGCGGCAGGGTGACGACCTGGGCCGGGAGGGCGCGGTCTGCCGGGTGTCGGTCTCGAGCACCGCGCGGCGGATCGGGGCCTACCGGCCCCGCGGCCTGGTGCGGCTGGCCCCGCAGGTCACCGGCTTCACCGTCGACGCGACCGGCGACGGGGTGCCCGACGCCACCTCGGCCTTCCCCAACCAGATGCAGAACATCGTGATCTGGCGCGGCCGGGCGTACCTCCCGTCGATCGCCGCCTCGCCGACCGGACCGCTGCGGTTCAACGTCGACACGCAGGCGTTCGTCTCGGTCATCGACCGGGTCCAGTCCGCCCGCCCGGTGGACGTGAGCAGCCTCAAGGGGCTCAACCTGCACCTCGGCGCCCGCAACCCCGAGGCCGGCCGGCGCCGCCTGTTCTTCGCCAACCCCTGGGCGTTCGCGATCGCCCCCGGCCGCGGGGTGGGGCCGGTGTACGGCGCCGGCCGCGGCGACGCCGCCTACGTGGTCTCGGCCGCGAGCGACCTGCTGGTCAAGGTGAACGTCGCCCGCGACGGGGTGCTGTCCTTCACCGTCGACGGCGACACCACCCGCTACGTCGACCTCAACGACCCCGGCGATCCCGCCACCAGCGGCGACAACGCCGGCAAGAACCCCCTCGGCATCGTGATCAACCGCCGGGGCACCCGGGCCTGGGTCATGAACCGCGTCTCGCGCAACGTCTCGGTCGTCGACCTCGGTGCGGACCGGGTCATCGGCACCGTGCGCACCGCGCCGCTGCCGGCCCCCGGGTCCCTCGAGGAGGTCGTGCAGGTCGGGGCGGAGGTCTTCTTCTCCTCGCGCGGCGACTTCGTGCGGCCGGCCGGCACGGTCGCGTCGACCCGCGACCGGCTGTCCTCGGAGGGGTGGCAGTCGTGCGCGAGCTGCCACTTCGAGGGGCTCACCGACGGGGTGGTGTGGCAGTTCGGCTCGGGCCCGCGCAAGTCGGTGCCCCTGAACGCCACGTTCAACCCGCGCAACCCCGACGATCAGCGGGTGCTCAACTACTCGGCGATCTTCGACGAGGTCGAGGACTTCGAGCTCAACATCCGCAACGTCTCCGGGCCCGGTCCGCTGGCCACCCCCCTGACCTGCGCCTCCGGGGCCCCGAGCGGCACGTTCGACCCCAACCACGGGCTGCTGGTCGGTGACGACAACAACATCAACGTGGCGCCGTGCACCGTGAACGCGTTCGCGCTGAGGAACGCCGACCGGCCCCAGCACGCGGTCACCCTGCCGGGGTCGGCGGTGCCCGTCCCGGCGCTCACCGCCCTGCGGCAGTGGGTCCGCCTCGCGGTCCGCACCCCGAGCGGCCCGACGCCGCGCGCCCGTGTGGCCGTGGGGCCGCTGCCGCGCGAGGTCGCCGCCGGCCGGCGGCTGTTCCTGCAGGCCGGCTGCCAGGGCTGCCACGCCGGGCCCAAGTGGACGATCTCCACCAAGGACTTCACCTCGCCGCCCGCCCCGGGCGAGGTCGCCACCGAGCGCACGCCGCCGCCGGTGACCGGGAACCCGATCGGGGCGCAGTTCCTCCCGCGCTTCCTGCGCGACATCGGCTCGTTCAACCTGGGCGTGCCGGGGCGCGGGAACCCCATCGGGGGCAACGTGGGCGCCGAGGAGAAGGCGGCCGCCACCCTCGTGGGCGGCGTCCTCACCGCGCAGGACGCCCTCGGCTTCGACTACAACAACGACGGCAAGGGGACCGGCTACAACGTCCCGTCGCTGCTGGGGATCGGCGCGGTGCCGCCCTACTACCACAACGGCGCGTGCGAGTCGCTCGCCTGCGTGCTCTCGGACCGCACCCACCGGACCGCGAAGGGCACCCGGCCGGACGTGCTGGTCAGCCCGCGCACGCAGGCCCTGGTGGCGGCCTTCCTGGAGTCGATCTCGGCGCAGACCCCGGCGCCGTAGCCCTTCGCGGCTATCCCTCGTCCGGCGGCGGCTCCGGGTCGCCGTCGGGCGCGGTGGTCTCCCCGCCGCTCAGCCGCCCGCCGTAGTAGAGCTTGAAGCACTCGACCAGCTCGGCCTCCATCGCCCGCGCCTGCGCCCGGCGCACCTGCGCGATGACCTCCGGGAGGATCGCCCCGAAGACCGCCACCGGGTCGGCGCCGGACCGCACCTGGCCCAGTCCGGCGGCGATGAGGGCCGCCAGGTCGCGGCCGGCGGCGATGTAGTCGGACCAGGCGGCGCTGAGCTCGGGGGGCGCCGGCACGGCGGCCATGCGGTCGAGCGCCTCCTGCCAGTACGGAAGCTGTCGCTCCTGGTCGTTCCAGAACAGGTCGATGACCTGTGCCGCGGGCGCCGTCCCGGCGTCGGTGCGAAGCGCGAAGCCCTGCATGAGGGCGTCGGTGCAGATGGCGTTCGCCTGGGCGCGGAAGACGTCAGCATCGGGCGCCGGCTCCGGGGATGGGGACGGCGTCGGCCCGGGAGCGGGCACCGGCGCGGGCAGGGTTCCCGTGGTCGGCGCCACGTCCACCGGGCCGACCGGGATGCCGTGACCGGATCCGCCGCAGCCGGCGAGGGCGAGTGTGAACGCGGCGATGAGGGCGAGCAGGCGGCCCATGCCCCGATCGTCACACGGGGCGCCGGCGGTCCCATCCGGGAAGGACCGCAGATCGGGCGGGTCAACCGGGCAGGCCGAGCTCCCCGGCGACGGGCTGCAGCGCCGCCACCACGAACGCGATGTGCTCGTCGAGGTCGCGGCCGATCTCCTCGGCGCCGCGCACCACGTCGTCGCGGTTCACCCCGGCGGCGAAGGACCGCTGCTTGAGCTTCTTGCGCACCGAGCGCGGCTCGAGCCCTTCCAGCCCCTGGGGGCGCACCAGCGCGCAGGCATGGACGAAGCCGCTCATCTCGTCGCAGGCGTAGAGGTGGTGCTCCAGGGGGGTGACCCGCGGGACGCCGGTGTGGTCGGCGTGGGCGAGGATGGCCCGCCGGAACCAGTCCGGGTAGCCCAGGTCGCGCAGGACCGGCTCGCCGTCCTGGGGGTGGGACTCCAGGGTGGGATGCCGCTCCCAGTCGAAGTCGTGGAGCAGGGCCACGCAGCCCCAGGCGTCCTCGTCCTCCCCGAGGTCGCGGGCGTAGGCCCGGAGGGCCGCCTCGACCGCGTAGGCATGCCGGCGCAGGCCCTCGGACGCGACCCACTCGTGCAGCAGCGCGAGGGCGCGGTCCCGGTCGCGTGCGATGGCCTCGTCCACGAGGGTGAGTCTAGGAGGCGCTGCCGCGCGGGGCGGCCCCGGGGCAGGCAGCGGCCGACGTGCCGGTCGACCGCCGGCCGCGACGCTCATCCGGAGACGAGCAGGAACCGCTCGAAGCGCCGCGCCAGGCGCTCGGCGTCGGGGCGCAGGCGCTGGGCCCGGGGCACCTCGATCGCCTGGCGGTGGAAGCCCTTCAGGAGCTCCAGCATCGGCCCGTCCTCGTCGTCCAGCAACCGCCGGGACACGTGCACCTGCCGGTCGGGGGAGACCCCGATGAGGTCCTCGTCGAAGGCGCGGTGATGGATCGAGCAGAGGCTGATGCCGTTGCTCACCACCGCGTCGCCGGCCGCCTCGCGGTCGGCCGTGATGTGGGCCGCGTCGAGCAGGCGGGCCTCGTGAAGCCGGCAGACCGCGCACCGGCCCCGGTAGGCGGGAAGGACCATCCCCCGAAACCGCGCCTGGTGCAGCCGGACGCGGGTGTCCCGCACCGCGTAGGCCCGCGCGACGCCCTCGGCCGGAGGCTCGAGGTCACCGAGGGGCGGCCCGCCGTCGACCCCGACCAGGAGCGCGCGACGCAGGACGTCGTCCCGGTCGACGACGAACGACGGGAAGAGAGGCCGGTACCACCCTGCCTGCGTGCCGAAGAAGTAGACGAGGGGGACGCGGAGGTCGTAGGCGCGAAGGAGCGCACGGTTGTCCGCGATGTCCACGGCACCGCTGCGGTAGGCGTACCAGACGCCCTCGTCGGTCTCCTCGTCGCCGTAGGGGGACCTGGCGGACGTGAGGACCGAGAGGGCCGCGGGCCCCCGCTGGGCGGCCGCCCGGAAGATGCCCTTCTGGGGACTGAGGAAGGGCACGCGCCCACCTCCGAAGGTGAAGCCGCGATCGAGCACGCCCCGGTAGGGCAGATCCGGTCCGAAGCGGGCCCGCAGGGCGGCCAGCTCCAGGAAGCACGCGGTGCGCAGCTCGGCGTCGCGCTCCATCCTCACGCCCACCTCAGGCGCCCGCCGGCGCCGGCCGGTTGCGCCGGCGCAGCCACAGGAGCGCCGCCGGCACGGCGGCCCCGAGGGCCACCACCGCCCCGAGCAGCATGACCCACTCGACCGCCCCCTGCTCCAGGCCGGCGCCGCCCGAGAGCTCCTCGAGCAGCGTCGCGCTGATCACCGTCGCCAGCGCCGCGCCCATGACGATCGCGGTGAGGGCGATGCCGGACGCGGCGCCGGCCTTCTCGCTCGGCACGGCCGCGAGGGTCCCCTGGTTGACCAGGGCGTAGTTGGTCCCCACGCCGAGGCCCAGGAGCATGAAGAGCGGCAGCCAGACGGCGAGCGGGGTGACGAACGCGATCGCGCAGGCGCCCACCGCGCCGAGCAGCGCGGAGACCGCCATCAGCAGCCCGACGTCGAACCGCCGCACCAGGCGCCCCGAGAGCGGCCCGGCCACCGCGACGCCGGCCGACATGGCCAGGAACGCGAGGCCCGCCTCCAGCGGCGAGAGCGCCTTGATCTGCTGGAGCCACAGGGTGGCCACGAACACCGAGAGGGCCCACAGGAAGTTCGAGAGCACCCCGCTCAGGGTCACCATCACGAAGGCCGGGGTGCGGAAGGTCGGCAGGTCGACGAGGGGCTCGGGCACCCGCCGCTCGATCGCCACGAACGCCGCCATGAACACGCCGAAGCCCGCGACGGCGGCGACGAGGAGCCCGGGTGAGGACTCCACCCACTGCGGCCCGCGGTCGATCGCGAGCGCGAGGGCCACGATCGCCAGGCCGAGCGCGGCGACCCCACCCCAGTCGATCCGCGACCCCACCGTCTCGTCCCGGGAGTCCTCGATGAAGCGCCCGATCATCAGGAACGCCACGAGGGCGAACGGCACGTTGATGAGGAAGACCCAGCGCCAGTCGAGGGCGTCGGTGAGCACCCCGCCGACCAGCGGGCCGAGCGCGGTGCCCACCGTGGACACGCCGACGACGATGCCGATGGCCCGCGGGCGCGCCTCGTCGGTGAAGGAGTTGGAGACGATCGCCATGCTGACCGGGAACAGGATCGCCGCCCCGACGCCCTGGAAGACGCGGAAGGCGACCACCATGTACTCGTCCACCGCAAGGCCGCATGCGAGCGACGCCAGCCCGAAGATCGCCACCCCCAGGAGCAGCACCCGCTTACGGCCCCGGATGTCGCCGATGCGGCCGCCGGCGACCATGAGCGCGGCGAACGAGAGCAGGTAGGCGGTGAGGGCCCACTGGATGTCGGTGGCGGTGACCCCCAGGTCGGCCGCCATCTGCGGCATGGCCACCGACAGCGAGAAGTAGTCCAGCGTCACCAGGACCTGCGCGAGCCCCACCGAGACCAGGATCAGGGCGCCGCGGGATCCGATGTGCGCGGGGGCGGGCACGCCCGCACCCTAACCGCCGTGCGCGGGCGCCCGTGAGGAACCCGGCGGGGGGCGGTGACCCCGGGTGCGATGCACGACCATCCCTTCGCCCACCTGTGGGTCTGCCGCCGCTGCGCCGGCCTGTATGACCCCGGCCGCCCGGACGGGCAGTGGTGCGACTGCTCCCCGGCCGCATGCCGGCGGCACCTGCCCCGCCGGTGGGAGACGGGGATCGAGGCCGAGCTCTGCCGCCTGTGCGCCGGGGTCGCGGTGTCGGCGGCCACCCGCTGGTCGGTGTGGTTCTGCGGGCCGTGCAGGGACGCGCTGGGCGGGCAGATGGCGATCGGCCGCCACAGCGTGCACACCGCCCGGGCCCCCGTGCTGCTTCGCCCCGGCGCGCCGGCCGCGCCGCTGGCGGATGCGCTGGTGGCCGGCGGAGCGGCCGAGGGCGCCCTCCGCGCCTGGCGCCGCACGGAGGCCCGGCGCCTCTGGGACGCCGCCGGGCTCGACCCCCGCGCCGCCGTGCCGGTCCCACGCTGGGAGGCCGCGGTGGAGCTCCACCGGCGGCGCCCCGCGGACCTCGTCGCGGCGTTCCCGGGGCCGGCGGAGGGGGGTGGGGCGACCGGGGGGTAGGGGGTGGGGGACCCCAAGGTTTGGGGTGCGGGTCTGGGGCGCCCCCCGATGGCCGGGGCGATCCGGGCGACGAGGCTCCTCGTATCCGAATACGAGCCCACTCCCGACCGGAGGAGATCCCGTGACCACCGCAACGCCGCCCCGCTCCGACCTGCGCGACGCCCTGCCGCCCGGCACCCTCGTCCCCGGCGACCCCGGCTACGACCAGGCGCGCCTGGCCTGGAACCGCATCGCCGACCAGAACCCGGCCGCCATCGCGACCCCCGCCGACGCGGCCGAGGTCGCCGCGGTGGTGCGCGCGGCCCGGGCCGCCGGCCTGCGCGTGGCCCCGCAGAGCACCGGCCACAACGCGCCGCCGCTCGGGGACCTCTCCGACGCGATCCTGCTTCGCACCTCGCGGCTGCGTGAGGCGGAGGTCGACGCCGCCGGGCGTCGCGCCCGGGTCGGCGGCGGCGCCTGGTGGGACGACGTGGTGCCGGCCGCCTCGGCCGTGGGCATGAGCGTGTTGCACGGCTCATCGCCCGACGTCGGGGTCGCCGGCTACACGCTCGGCGGCGGCATCGGCTGGCAGGCCCGCAGGCACGGCCTGGCCTGCAACTCGGTCACCGCCGTCGAGCTGGTCACCGCCGACGGCGAGCGGGTACGGGCCACCGCCGACTCCGAGCCCGACCTCTTCTGGGCCCTGCGGGGCGGCGGCGGCAACTTCGGCGTGGTGACGGCGCTCGAGTTCGCCATGTACCCGATGCAGGCGGCCTACGCGGGCTGGCTCATCTTCGACTGGTCCCGCAGCCACGAGGTGCTCTCGCGCTGGGCCGAGTGGACGCTGGAGGCGCCGGAGGAGGTGACCTCGGTCGGGCGCATCCTGCAGCTTCCGCCCATCGACCTCATCCCCGAGCCCCTGCGCGGCCGGAACATCGTGTGCGTCGAGGCGGCCTTCCTCGGCGATGAGGCCGGCGGCCGCGCGCTCATGGCCCCGCTGCGCGAGCTCGGGCCGGAGATGGACACCTTCGCGATGGTCCCCCCGGCCGCGCTCGCGCGCCTGCACATGGACCCCGAGGCGCCGGTCCCGGGCATGAGCGGCCACGCCATGCTCGACGCCTTCGGCCCGGCGGAGGTCGACGCGTTCCTGGGCGCCTGCGGGCCCGAGTCCGGGTCGGTGCTGATCTCCGCCGAGATCCGTCACCTGGGCGGCGCCCTCGGCCGCCCGGCTCCCGGCGCGGGCGCGCTCTCCCACCTGGACGCGGGCTACGTCTCGTTCGCCCTCGGGATGCCGATGGCGCCGGAGATGGCGATCGCGATCGACGCGAACCTGCGCCGGGTCGACCAGGCGCTCGCCCCGTCCGGCCGCGGCCGGAGCCTGCTGAACTTCGCCGAGAGCCGGACCGACGCCGCGACCGCCTTCGGCGCGACCGCCCACGAGCGCCTGCGCCGCATCCGCGCCCAGGCCGACCCCACCGGTCTCTTCCGGGCCAACCACCGCATCTGAGCCGGCCCCGCCCGCGAGCACCGGTACCGCGACGCCCGCGGTGCCGGTGCCGCCCGGTCCGATCCGGCCCGGCGCGCCGCCGTCGATGCCGCACCGGCGCCTGTGGGCGGTCTAGGATGACCTGCCCATGCACGGCAGGTCATCCCTCCCCACTGGCCGCCGGGACGGCCGCCTGCTTGAGCGCGACGCGGAGGTCTCCGCCGTCGAGGCCCTGGTGGGCGACGCGGGGGCCGGCGACGGGCGACTGCTCCTGGTGGAGGGGCCGGCGGGCATCGGCAAGACCCGGCTGCTCGCCGCCGCGCGCGCGAGCGGACGCCGCGCCGGGCTGCTCGTGCTCTCGGCCCGGGGCAGCGAGCTCGAGCGCGACTTCCCCTTCGGCGTGGTGCGCCAGCTCTTCGAGGCGACGCTCGCCGACTCCGGTCACGCCGCCCGCCTGCTGACCGGCTCGGCCGCGGCCGCCCGCCCGGTGGTCGCGGCTCCCGCCGAGGGCGCCGGCGCATCGGGGGACGCCTCCTTTGCGATGCTCCACGGCCTCTACTGGCTGTGCGTCAACCTGACCGCCGAGGGCCCGGTGTGCCTGGTGGTCGACGACCTGCACTGGTGCGACCGGCCGTCCCTGCGGTTCCTGGCCTACCTGGTGCGCCGGCTGGAGGGCCTCCCGCTCCTGGTCGCCGCGTCGCTCCGCCCCGCCGAGCCCGGTTCCGACGCCGCGCTGCTGGCCGAGCTCGCGGCCGACCCCGCCTGCGTGGCGCTCCGGCCGGCCCCGCTCACCATCACGGCCACCGCGGCGCTCATCGGCGAGCGGCTCGGGCAGGAGCCCACCGACGCGTTCACGGTGAGCTGCCACCGGGCGACGGGGGGCAACCCCCTGCTGCTGGATGAGCTCCTGGCGACGATGAGGGCCGAGGATGTGGCCCCCGACGACGCCCACGCGTCCGCGGTGGTCCGTGAGGTGGGTCCCCGTGCCGTCGCGCGCGCGGTGCGGGCGCGCCTCGCGCGGCTGTCGGCGGACGACGTCGCCGTGGCCCGGGCCGCCGCGGTGCTCGGCGACGGCGCCGACGTGGCCCGGGTGGCCGAGCTCGCGGGCCTGGCGCCCGCCGACGCCGCCGCGGCGACGGGCCGGCTGGCCCGGGCCGAGATCATCCGGCCCGACCCGCCCATCTCCTTCGTCCACCCGCTGGTCCGGGCCGCCGTCTACCACGACCTGCCCCCGGGCGAGCGGGAGCGCCAGCACGCCCGGGCCGCCGTGCTCCTGCGCGATGCCGGCGCGCCCGGCGAGCAGGTGGCCGCGCACCTGCTCGTCACCCCCCCGGCCGGCGCGCCCTGGGTGGTCGACGCCCTCACCGGCGCCGCCCGCACGGCCATGGGGCGCGGTGCGGCCGAGAGCGCGGTCGCCTGCCTGCGCCGCGCGATGGCCGAGCCCCCGGCCCAGGAGCGGCAGGTCGAGGTGGGGTTCGCCCTGGGCACCGCGCAGAGCTTCGTGAGCGGCCAGGAGTCGGTGGCGCCGCTGCGGGCGGCGTATGAGCGCGCCGCCGACCCGGTGCTCCGGGCGCGGATCGCGACCAGGCTCGCCGAGGTCCTGTTCTTCACGACCCAGCCCGAGGAGGTGGCGCGCGTGACCGCCGAGGCGCAGGCCGGCCTCGATCCGGCCCACCGCGACCTGTGGGAGCACCTGGAGGGCTGGCGCCTCGCGGTCGCCCACCTGGTGCCGCAGGTCGTGCCGGTCCTGACCGAGGCGGAGATCGGCCGGCTCGTGCCCACCGGCGATGGCGACGGGGGCCGTTCGCTCGCCGGGAGCATCGCCTACCAGTGGGCGTTCTCGGGCGGGCGGGCCGAGGACGTGGTGCCCGTGGCCCTGCACGCGGTGGGCGGGGAGAGCCTGCGCGGCAGCGAGGCGGCCGGCGCGCCGCGCGTCGGGGCGGTCATCACCCTGCTCCTGGCCGACCGCGAGGAGGGGTTCGCGGCCACCGCCGATCTGCTCGACACCGCCCACCGGCAGGGGTCGCTGCTCATCGCGACCGGCGCGGTCCTCTTCCGGGGGCTCGCCCTGGCCCTGCGCGGCGAGCTCGAGGACGCCGAGGGCTACCTCTTGGAGGCGATGGCCGGGCACCGGTCCTGGGGCACGCGGTCGGTGCAGATGTTCTACAGCTCCTATCTGGCGCACGTGAAGGTGGCCCGCGGCGACGTCGCCGGCGCGCTGGAGGTGCTCGCCGGCGTGGGGATGCCGCCCGACGAGAGCCTCCCGGCCAGCTCGACCACGGCGCTCTGGCTGCACGCCCGCCTGCGCACGATGGTCGCCGCCGGGCGGCACGAGGAGGCCGTGGCCATCACCCGCCTCTGCGCGGGCGACCTGGCCCGGGTGGTGCCCAACCCGGCCTGGATCCCGTGGCGCTCGCTCGGGGCCGAGTCGCTCTCCGCCCTCGGCCGGCGCGAGGAGGCCGTCGCGCTGGCGGCGGAGGAGGTGCCGCACGCACGGCGGTGGGGTGGGCCGCGGGTGCTCGCCCGGTCGCTGCGGGTGGCCGGGACCCTCGCCGCCGACCTCGCCCTGCTGGAGGAGGCCGAGCAGCTCGCGGCCGGCTCCCCCGCGCGCCTGGAGCACGCCGAGTGCCTGTGCGCGCTCGGGACCCACCTGCGCCTCGCCCGCCGGCCCACCGAGGCGCGCGAGCCGCTTCGCCGCGCGCTCGAGCTGGCCAGCGGCTCCGGCGCCCGCCCGCTCGCCGAGCGCGCCCGCACCGAGCTGCATGCCACCGGCGCCCGGCCCCGCACCGACGCCCTCTCGGGCGTCATGGCGCTCACCGCGAGCGAACGGCGGGTGGCCGAGCTCGCGCTGGACGGGGCGACCAACAAGGACATCGCCCAGGCCCTCTACGTCACCCCCAAGACCGTCGAGGTGCATCTCTCGAGCACCTACCGGAAGCTCGGCATCCGCTCGCGCCGGGATCTCGCCGGAGCCCTCGCGGCCGCATGAGCAGGGCGACCCTCGCGCGCGAGCGCCTGCTGCTCGAGCGCGAGGGCGAGCTCGCCGCCATCCGCGCCGCGGTCGGTCAGGCCGGCGAGGGGCGGCTGCTCGTGGCCGAGGGGCCGGCGGGCATCGGCAAGAGCCGGCTCATCACCGAGGCCCGGGCCGCGGCGACCACGGCCGGCCTGCACGTCTGCGCGGCCCGCGGGAGCGAGCTGGAGCGTGCGTTCCCCTTCGGGGTGGTGCGCCAGCTCAGGAGGTCGCCGACCCGGGGACGCCGCTCCTGGACGGAGTGGCCGGCGGGGCGCGGGCGGTGTTCGCGGCCCCCGGCGAGGAGGCCGTCGCCCCGGGGCGCGATGACGCGTCCTTCGCGGTGCTCCACGGGCTCTACTGGCTGTGCATCAACCTGAGCGGTCGCGGTCCCCTCGCGCTCGTGGTCGACGATCTGCACTGGTGCGATGCGCCGTCGCTCAGGTTCCTCGCCTACCTGGCGCGTCGCCTGGAGGGGCTCCCGGTGCTGGTGGTCGCCTCGCTCCGGCCCGCCGAGCCCGGCGCCGACGCGGCGCTGCTCGCCGAGCTCACCCACCACCCGGCCGCCGTCCTGCTGCACCCCGGGCCGCTGTCGCCCGGTGCGACGACGGCGCTGATCGAGGACCGCCTGGGCGTCCCCGCCGAGGCCGGCTTCGCCCGCGCCTGCCACGGTGCGACCGGGGGCAACCCCCTGCTGCTGAACGAGGTCCTCGCCGCCATGCGGGGCGCGGGCATGACCCCTGAGGAGGTCCATGCCGACGCGGTGCGCGAGATGGCCCCGCGCGCGGTCGCGCGCGCGGTGCTCGCCCGCCTGGCCCGCGTGGCGCCGGGCTCGGTCGCCGTGGCCCGCGCCGTGGCCGTGCTCGGC
>JALOLS010000007.1 GCA_025455865.1 Thermoleophilia bacterium | reverse complement strand
CGGGGCCGCCCGCCTCCTGGACCTCGTCCAGGCACGCGGTCCAGGCCGCGCGGGTCCCGACCTGCGGCTCGGCCCGGGACGCGGCGTGGACCCGCAGCCGCCCGGACAGCCCCGGGGCCCGGTAGGGCTTCTCGAAGGCCCCGCGCCGGCCGGGTCGCGGCGTCGCCGGCTCGAGCAGCCCGGTCGCGACCAGCAGGCGCACGTGGTGGAGGATCGTGGCCGGGTCGCGCTCCAGGCGCCGGGCGAGCTCCTGGTTGGTGCGCTCCCCGGTGGCGCACAGGCGCAGGATGCGCAGCCGCACCGGGCTCGCGAGCGCCCGGATCTGCTCCGGCGTGGCGTCCACTCGGGCCTCGTCCATGCCCGGTGAGCGTAGCGGTGGTTGGAAGGGCTGCCAATCGATTGGACCGACGTCCAATCATGGCTAGGCTCGTCCCATGCCGGGCATCACGGGTGGCGGGGGCCTCGGGCCGCGATACGCACGGCTCTGGGCCGCGTCGACGGTCTCCAACCTGGGCGACGGGATCACCCTGGTCGCGATCCCGCTGCTCGCGGCGAGCCTCACCCGCGACCCGTTCCTGGTCGCGGTGGTGGCGGCCGCCGGTCAGCTCCCGTGGCTGCTGTTCTCCCTGCACGCCGGCGCGTTCGTCGACCGGGTGGACCGGCGCCGGCTCATGGTCGCGGTCGACCTCGCCCGTGCCGGGGTGGTGGCCGCCCTCGCCGCCACGGTGCTCACCGGGGTCGCCTCGCTCCCGCTGCTGGCCGCGGTCGCCTTCCTGCAGGGGTCCGGCGAGGTGCTCTACGCGAACGCGGTGCAGCCGCTCATCCCGGCCCTCACCGGCGGCCGCGACCTGGAGCGGGCCAACGCCCGGCTCTACGCCGGCGAGATCCTCACCAACCGGTTCCTGGGCGGGCCGGTCGGCGGCCTGCTCTTCGCCGCCGCCGCCGCGCTGCCCTTCGCGGTCGACGCGGCCACGTTCCTGGCCTCGGCGGCGCTCCTCGCCGGCATCGCCGGCACGTACCGCCCCGAGCGCGCCGCCGGTCCCCCCACCACGCTGCGGGCCGAGATCGGCGAGGGCCTGCGCTGGCTGTGGCGCCATTCCCTGCTGCGGTTCCTGGCCCTCGTGCTCGGCGTGTTCAACCTGGCCGGGGCCGCCGCCGCCGCGGTCTACGTGCTGTTCGCGCTGGAGGAGCTGGGGCTCGGCGAGGCGGAGGTCGGGTTCCTGCTCATCGCCGGGGCGGTCGGGGCCCTCGCGGGCACCGCGCTCGCCGCCCGGCTCTCCCGGCGCCTGGGGCCGGGCCGGGCCATGCTCGGCGCCGGCCTGCTCGGCGGCGTCGCGATGACCGGCCTGGCCGTCACCTCCTCGCCCTGGGTGGCCGCCCTGCTCGGGGCCCTGGAGGGGGTGTTCGTGATCGTCTGGAACGTGATCACGATCTCGCTGCGCCAGGAGATCATCCCGGACCGCCTGCTCGGGCGGGTGTCGTCGAGCTACCGCCTGGTCGGGGTGGGGGCGGCGCCGGTGGGCGCGCTGCTCGGCGGCGCGGTGGCGAGCGCCCTGGGGCTGCGGGCCACGTTCCTGGTCTTCGGCGCGCTCACGCTGCTGGTCTCGCTGCTCCTGCCGCTGCAGGCGGGCGACGCGCAGATCGCCCGGGCCCGGTCGGCCGCCTCGGCCGGGCCGGGAGCGCCGGCGCCGGCCGCCCCGGCCTGACACGCCTCCGGCGGGTCGTCGCCACCGGGGTGGGCGGTCACGCCTCGCCCGGGGCGTCCTCGAGCCCGGCCAGCCGCCGCTCCTCCCGGATGCGCCGGCGCTCGCGCAGGTAGACGATGCCCATGACGATCCCGGCCACGCCCAGGGCGATGACCAGCGCGAGCCAGGTCTGCTCGGCGAACGCGCGGCCCGCGAAGTAGCCGATGAGGGCGGCCTGGGTCGACCAGACGATGGCGCCCAGGGTGTCGAAGAACAGGAACCGCCCGAAGGGCATGGCGCCGGCCCCGCAGGCGAGGTTGATGGCCAGGCGCAGGCCCGGCAGGAAGCGCCCGGTGAAGACCAGGGCGGCGCCCTGGCGGGCGACCATCCGCTCGCCCGCCTCGATCCGCTCGCGCCCGGCCATCCGCACCAGGCCGCGGCGGATCTGGGGGCCGCCGGCCCGCCCGCCCCAGTAGGCGAGCGAGTCGCCGATGACCGCCCCCACGGCGCCGGCGAGGATCACCCCGACCAGGCTGAGCCGGCCGTCGGCGGCCAGGACCGCGGCGACGACGATCGAGGTCTCGCCGGGGAAGATCGGGATGACGCCGTCGCCGGCCACGATCAGCAGCACGGCGAGGTACCCGTAGCTCGCGGCCCACTCGGCGGCGTCGGCGAAGGGGCCGATCGCCGCGGGCAGCAGGGTCGCCCAGGCGATGCCGGTCACCGTGGCATGGGCGCGGAGGCCACGCGCGGATGATTGCAGGCGCGGCGGGCACGCCCGGGTCTTCACGACACCCTTTCCGCTTCTTCAGATTTCGCGGCCGTGCGGCCGATACCCTGAACGACGTGACCGGACTCACCAGGACCGCCCTCGGGACCGCCTGCGCCGCGGCGCTCATCGCCGCCGCCGGCGCGTCGCAGGCGACCGCCCAGGTCGCCCTGGAGGCGCCCACGTTCGACAAGTCCTGGTCGGCGCGGGTGCTCGCCCCGGTCACCGCCCGGGTGCATCCGCGGCCCGGCGCGAAGGCCGTCACGGTGCTGCAGCCGGTCGCGCCGCTCGGCAAGGGCCCCACCTGGCTCATGGTCTCCGGCGCCCGGCGCGTGGACGGCCGCTACTGGGTGCGCGTGATGCTGCCCATCCGCCCGAACGGGTCCAAGGGCTGGATCCCCGCCGACGTCCTGCGCTTCCGGGAGACCGGGCTGCGCATCGTGGTCGACCAGACCGACCGGCGGCTCACCCTCTTCCGCGCGGGCCGGCCGGTCATGAAGGTCAAGGTGGCCGTGGGCACCCCCGCCACCCCGACCCCCAACGGACGCTTCGCGATCGCCGAGATGATCCGCACGTGGACCCCGGGCGCGTTCCTGGGCCCGGTCGTGTTCCCCCTGACCGGCTACTCCAACCACCTGAACGAGTACGCGGGGGGCAACGGGCGGGTGGCGATCCACGGGACCTCGCTCCCGGAGCTGCTCGGCCAGCGGGTGAGCCACGGGTGCATCCGGGTGGGCAACGCCGACATCGTGAAGCTGGCGAGGATCGTCCGGCCGGGCACCCCGGTCGTGGTCCAGACCTGACGCGGTCCCGGTCGCGCGGCGTGCGGAACGTGATGCGAGCGTTGCACCGCGCCGGCCGGACCCCGGTGTAGCCTCAGGCTCGAGATGGGACGCATCGCCGACGCCGCCCTCGCCCTGCTGGCCGGCGGTCCCCGGTCCGCCCGTGAGCTCGGGGACGCGCTCGCCAGTGAGGGCGTCACGCGCTCCCGCGACCCCGCCGGGGCGGTCCGCCGCGCGCTGCGCGACGACACGCGGGTGGTGGAGCTCGAGGACGGGCGGCTGGTCAGCAAGGCCCAGGCGCTCCAGGGCGTGGTGCTGTCGGCGGTCGTGGCGCCCCGCGACGTCGATGCGCGGGCCGTCGAGGTCGACCCGGATCTCGCGCCCCTCGCGATGATCGGCGTGGGCCCGAGCGTCCCGCTCCCCCGGGGCACGCGCCCCGGGCAGGTGGTCGTGGTCCGGATCGAGGACCCCGTCGCCCGCCGGCTGGTGGTCCAGGCGGTCGACGCGGTGGACGCGCGCACCGCCGACGAGGCCGCCCTGGTCGGCGCCATCATGCGCCGGCTCGACCGCGGGCCGGGCGTCGACCCCCTCCTGGTGCCGCCGGTCGTCGCGCTGGGCCCGCTCGTGCTCGGCATCACGGCCGGGTCCCCGGAGGCGTTCCGCACGCCCGGGCGCCCCATCACCACCGTGCTCGCCGACGCCGGCCTGGAGACCCATCTGGGCTGGGTGGGCCGGGAGGGCACCGCGTGGCAGAGCCTCACCGAGGTCGAGGCCGAGATCATGGAGATCGAGGTCGAGGACCTGGCCCACGACGAGCGCTTCGGCCCCGCGGCGGCCCAGCAGGCCCGGCTGGTCGCCCTGCTGGAGCGCCACCTGCCCGAGCGGCTGCCGCCCGCCCGCCGGCGCCTGGCCCAGCTCCTGGCCCGCGACGGCCGCCACGACGAGGCCCTCGCGGCGCTGCGCGACCTGATCGTGGGCGATGACCCGGATCCGGAGAACCTCTACCAGGGCGCGGTCGTCGCCCTCGGCGGCGGCGACCTGGTCACCGGCCGGCGCCTGGTGCAGGAGGGCCTGGCCCGCAGCGAGGGGCCGGGCGACCAGGAGGTCGCCGCCTGCCTGGCCGACCTCGCCGACGACCTCGACGCCCAGGCCGCGTTCCGCCGGCTGGCCGAGCGCGGTCCGGGCGGCGGCCGGGACGCCGCGGTCGACGCCGCGCCCCAGCGCATCGCGCGGGCGCTGCTGGGCCTGCGGCGTTCCTATCTCATCGAGGCGGCCGCCGAGGGCATGCTCGCGGCCATGGGCGCCGACGAGCTCGAGGGGCTCATCGAGGTGCTCGGGACCGACGGCGGGGCCGACGGGCGCGAGGCGTGCCTGGCCCTCGCGGTGGTGCTCCCCGGCGAGGTCGGGCAGGCGGCGTGGCGCGCCGCGGGCGGGGCCCGCGCGGTGCGCCCCGGGGTGAGCGGCCTCATGTCGGCGCGCCCGGTGGCGGCCTGGGCCACCTCCCCCGACGACGCCCCCGACCAGCAGCAGATCGTGATCGCGGTGGGCAAGGAGGACGGGCGCATCGGCCCGCTCGTCGCGCTGGTCGACTTCGACGAGCTCGGGGGCGCGGTCAAGGACGCCTTCTTCCTGCCGGACATGATCGAGGCGCGCCTGCGGCGGGAGGTCTTCTCCCGCATGGAGGAGACCGGCATCCCGCCCCACCCGGTGGACGTCGAGGACGCCGTGGCCGTGCTCGAGGCCGGCCTGGCGACCGCCCGGCAGATCAACTGGGCGCTCCCGTCGGCCGAGGAGCAGCCCGTGCTGGACCGCATCGAGCGCCTGGTGCTCCGCCCCATGCGCGGCGGCGCCGGCCCCGTCCGCCCGTAGGAGGCCGGCCCGCGGTCAGGGGGCCGGGAGCGCCACCCCGAGGATCCAGCCCTCCTCCTGGTCCACCCTGGCCCGGTCCGGCGGGGCGAGGCCCGGGTCGGCGAGGAAGGCCCCGAGGGCGCCATCCGCATCGTGCCGGGCGGCCCAGCGGCACATCAGACGCACCTGGGCCTGGTCCTTGATCGCCCCGGTCGTCGCGGTCTCGTGCCCGACCTCCGCCGCGGGCACGATGCCCGGCCAGATCTCGGCGTGCAGCACGAACGGGCCGCGGTCCGGCACCGGCCGGGCGGTGAAGCCGGTCTCGAACGGCCAGACGCGGCTCACGGCGGCGAGCTGCGGGTCGTCGCGCAGGGCGCGCACCCGGGGGATCCCGGTCAGCGCCTGGCTCCCCACGCTGCCCGCGCCCGAGAGCTTCCAGGTCTCCTGCACGCCGGCGATCGCCGCCTCGGTGCGCCGCAGCTTCGCCAGGTCGCAGAACGGGAACGCGATGAGCCCCTTCGCCGTCGAGGTCAGCCCGTCGTGTCGCCGGCTCGCCGGGCAACCCCAGAACGGCCCGGGACCGGGCCCGATGCGCCGGTTGAGCCCGCCCGCGGCGGCGAAGCGGTTGCTCACGTTCTCGGGGGTGTCCTGCACCACGTCGGCCAGGGTGTCCCACACCGCGCGCCACGGGGCCCCGCTCAGGCCGAGCCGGGCGGCCAGCCCCGCCGGGTAGCCGTAGGGGAAGTCGAAGCCCACCAGCACCCGCCGCCCGCCCGTGACGTGGTGGCGCAGGCGGGCGCGCACGTGCTCGGTGGCCTCATGGCGGGTCCGGCAGTACTTCTCGTCCCCATCCTCGCCGCACCGCTCGCCCACCCAGATCGTGTCGGGCTTCGGCGTGGCCGGCGACGGCCGGTTCCTCGCGCTCCAGTCGACGAACAGGTACGCGTCGAACAGGCGCCCGGCGCTCAGCCCGGCGTCTCCTGGGCGCGCTCGGCGACCTCGTCCATGCCGGCGTTGATGCCGGCCAGCAGCTCACGGGCGCCGGCGAGCTGGCCCCGCACCCGCTCGGAGGCGTCCGGCTGGCCCTGCACCTGCAGGCGCACGACCTGGGCGCGGATGGCCCCCATCGTGCTCACCAGCTGGGTCATCCGCGCGTGGAACCGGCTGGTGTGATCCTCCATCTCGTCCACGGTCTGGATCTGCTGGGCGAGCGCGGTGGCCGTCTCGGCCAGGGTCGCCTCGAGGTCCGGCCCGGCGGCGGCCCGGTCGCGCTCGACCGCGGCGAGCCGGGCCGCGAGCCGCTCCCGGTCGACCGTGCGCAGGTAGCCGGTGACGACCTCGGCCTGCTCGCACAGGTGGCGCACGTCGTCCATGAGCCCCGCCATCTCCACCTCGACCTCGGGGAGCGGGATGGGGCTCTTCTGGAGCGCGGCGCGGATGCGCGCCTCCTCGTCGCGGGCCTCGGCGTAGCGGGCCCGCACGAGCGGGTCGGTCAGGAGCACCGGGGCGGGGGCGGGCGCCTCGGCCTCGCCGGTGCCGCGGCGCGCGGCGATCACCTTGCGGCCCTCGTCCACGTTGAAGAACGTGGTCCCGGCGAGCACCCCGTAGAGCACCGCGGCGGCGATGTAGAGGGGCCAGAGGCCGGTGGCGAGGCCCACCGCGAGGACCGCGGCCGGCGGGAGCAGGTTGGCCGGGCGGAAGAGCGCGCGCAGCGCGAGGTCGCGGATGAGGTCGTCGCGGCTCAGAAGAACGACGCGATCTGCGTGTAGACCCGCTCGATCGTGGCCGGGTCGCCGCTGTAGGCGGCGCCGCCGCCGGCGCGGGCGATCTCCTGGAGCTTCTCCCGCTCCGCGTCGGAGCCGTAGGCGATGGTGAACACGCGCACGCCGTCGCCCTCGCTGCCCGAGCGCCGCCTGAGCTCGCGCAGCACCTGGTCGATCCCCGCGCGGCTCTGGTTGTCGGCGCCGTCGGTCAGCACCACCACCGCGCTGATGCGGTCGGGGCGGGCGCCGCGGGCGACCCCCTGCTGGGCGGCCAGCGTGGCGTCGTAGACCGCCGTGCCGCCGTCGGCGATGAGGTTGCGGATGCGCCCCTTGAGCACGGCGCGGTCGGTCCGGATGGGCCGCGGGGGCGCGAGCACGGTCACCCGGTCGCTGAACACCGTGAGGCCCACCAGGTCCTGGGGCTGCATGAGGTCCAGGAACCTCTCCAGGCCCTGCTTGGCCCCCTCGAGCTTGCCCTCGTCGTTCATCGAGCCCGAGATGTCCAGCACCACCTGCACGTAGGCGGGCTTGCGGTCCTGCCGCCACGCCCCGGTGATCGCGTTCAGCACGCGGGGCTCGGGCAGGCTGAGCAGCCGGGTCGGCTTGGCCGGGTCGACCAGGTTGGCGGTGGTCACCGGGGGCAGCGGGCGGGCGTCGGGGTCGGAGGGCCGGAACGAGAGCTCGGCCGCCCTCTGGGGCGTCACCTTCTCCTGCAGGAACGCGATCAGGTCCTGGGCCGCCGCCTTCTGCTCCGGCGTGACCCAGTCCCCGTTCAGCACGATCAGCGGGTTGTCGCTGAAGAACGTGCCCTCCTTGGGGTAGATCGCCGCCAGCCGCGGGACCCGCCGGTCCGGGGCGCGGTTGAAGTCCAGGACGGTGACCTCCTCCATGGCCACCGCGCTCACGTAGGAGGGGCCCTGCTCCTTCATCCGCTCGGCGAAGAACAGGGTGGTGTCGCCGTAGTGGACGACCGAGCGCTGGATGTCGCGGACCTCCGTGCGCACGGCGGGGTCGCGCACGTCGGCCAGCGTGAGGCCCTCGGTCTTGCCCGCGGCCGACAGGTACTCGGCCGCCACGGCCGAGAGCCCCGAGGTCGAGAAGTCCGGGTTGGTGTGGCCGAACTTGAACCGGCCCCACTCCGGATGCCCGTAGGCCGCCCAGCCCTCCTCGCTGCGGGCCTCGCGCAGGATGTCCTTCCATCCCAGCGGCTTGGCCGGCCACCCGAGCGCCCGGGCGAGCGGCTCCCACATGGCGATGACCAGCGGGGTCCGCACGAGCGAGGGGTTCTCGTCGGCCACCAGCGGCTGGTCGGCGCGGTAGTTCAGCAGGCGCCCCCACAACGACGACGCCGGGCTCCAGAGCACCGGGCGGAGCACGCCGCGGTCGATCTTGTCCGCGGAGTCCCCCGAGGAGACGACCTCGCCGCGCACGAACACCGGCCGCCCGCCCACCTCGCGCCCGGCCGCGTTGTACTCGGCCAGGAGCGGCTCGAGCAGCGGGCGCTTCTCGGGCGAGTAGACGAAGGGGACCTCGACGGCGCCCTCGGGCGCCTCGGTGACCGTGCCACCACCGCCACCACCGCCGCTGTCGCCGGAGCCGGCGAAGCGCCAGATGAGCCCACCCGCGACCAGGGCCACGGCGACCAGGATCGCGATGACCCGAGAGGCCTTCACAGGCGCAGCATATCCCGGCGGGAGCCCGGCCCACCGACCGCGGTTCCGTCGCAGCGTGCGATAGAATCCCGCGCATGTCAGATGCCATCCCCGCCGAGATCACCGACCAGCTGGGCGAGATCGACCCGGTCATCGCCGAGCGGCTCACCGAAGCCCTCCAGTCGGTGTCCGCCGACCTCGGCCCCCGCGAGGTCGCCGTGCTCCAGCGGCTGCTCAACGGGCTCAAGACGGGCGCGCCGCCGGCCGAGCTGAACGCCTTCGTGCGGCTCCTCCCGGTCACGGTCAGCCGGGTCGTCCAGCCGGCCATCGAGCCGGCCGTCGCCTCCTAGCCCGGCGCGCGGGGCCCCGGCCGACGGGGCGTGATGGATCTCAGCCTCGCCGAGGCCCGGCGGCTCGCGGTCGCCGCCGGCGGCCTCACCGGCCCGCGCCCGGCGGGCCGGATCGACCGGCGCCATGCCCGTGCGGTGCTCGACCGCCTCGGGGTCATCCAGCTCGACTCGGTCGCGGCCGTCGCGCGGGCGCACGAGCTGGTGCTCCTGGCGCGCCTGGGCGCGCACCCGCGCGACCTCCCCTGGCGGCTGGTGGCCGCCGGCGAGGCCTTCGAGTGGTGGGGGCACGAGGCGTCGCTCCTGCCGGTCGACCTGCACCCGCCCATGCGCCGGCTCATGGCGGAGGCGGCCCTGGGCCGCGCCCGCGGCGGGCTGGAGCGCCTGGAGCGCGAGCGGCCCGGTTTCGTGGCGCGGATCGCGGCCGAGGTCCGCGACCACGGCCCGGTGAGCGCCCGCGAGCTGGCCGGGGCCGAGCCCCGGCGGGGGCCCTGGTGGGGATGGCACGACGCCAAGCACGCGTGTGAGCTCCTCTTCCTGACCGGCGAGGTCACCGCGGTGCGGCGGGGCTTCGAGCGCCGGTACGTCGTCCCCGAGCGGGTCATCCCGAAGGCGGTGCTCGACCTGCCGGTCCCGGACGCCGACGAGGCCCGGCGCACGCTGCTCCTGCGCGCGGCGCGGGCGATCGGCGTGGGGACCGAGGCCGACCTGGCCGACCACTTCCGCCTGCGGGCCGGGCCGGTCCGGCCGCTGGTGCGCGCCCTGGTGGGCGAGGGCGCGCTCGAGCGGGTCCGCGTGGAGGGCTGGCCCGAGCCGGCCTACGTGCTCCCCGGGGCCCGCCCGCCGGCCCGGGCCACGCGGGCCGCCCTGCTCGCCCCGTTCGATCCGCTGGTGTGGTTCCGGCCCCGGCTCGAGCGGCTGTTCGGCATGCGCTACCGCATCGAGATCTACACGCCGGCGCCCCGGCGCCGGTACGGCTACTACGTGCTGCCCCTCCTGGCCGGGAGCGCCCTGATCGGCCGGGCCGACGTGCGGGCGCGCCGGGACGCCGGGACGCTCGAGGTGCTCGGGGCGTGGGCCGAGCCGCGGGCGGACGTCCGCCGCGGGGCGCCCCCGGTCGCGGCCGAGCTCACGCGCATGGCCGCGTGGCTCGGCCTGGAGCGGGTCGTGGTGGCCGACCGCGGCGACCTGGCCCCCGCCCTCGCCCGCGCGCTGTCCTGATGCCCTACGGCTGGAACTACGCGGCGCTCTGCCTGTTCCAGGGGCTCCTGGTCGCCATGCCCTGGCGGCCGTGGCGCCTGGTGGGCTCGCGCCTGGCCGGCCTGCTCATCCCCCTCGTCGCGCTCGCGGGCGGCGTCGCGCTCATCCGCGCCGGCCAGGGCGGGGCCGAGGCCGTGGCCGGTCTCGCCACGTTCGCGGCCCCCCCGCTCGCCGCCGCGGTCGGCTGGGCCTGGCGCTGGCCGCTCCCCTGGCTCGGGCCCCCGGTCGCGGCGGCCTGCTTCGCGCTGGCCTGGCGCGGCGACGGCCTCGACGCCGACGCGGCGGGCCTCGTGCTGGTCGGCGGCGCCTGCCTGACCCTGGCCGCGCTGATCGCGGCCGTCGCCCCCCGCGAGTGGATCGCCGCCGGGCTGGTGGTCGTGGCCGCGGTCGACGTCGTGCTGGTCTTCTGGCTCCAGCAGGTGCAGCCGGCCACCGAGGCGCTCCGCCAGGTGGTGCCGCCCGCCGTGGCGGTGCCGGGGGGCGGGAGCGTGCCGCTCCCCAGCCTGCAGGACGCCGAGTTCGGGCGCGCGATCATGGGCTGGATGGACGTGCTCGCGCCCGCCCTGCTCGCCACGGTGCTCGCCGGCCGCACGCGGGTGCGCCTGCTGGCCGCGGGCGTGACCGCCGCCGCCGCGCTCGCCTGGGGCCTCATGCTCGGGGTGGCCGACTCGGTGCCGGCCACGGTGCCCGTCGTGGCGGGCCTGCTCGCCGCGGTGGCCGCCGGCGCGCTGGCCCGGCGAACCGCGGGGGGCGACCCCGGCGCCCGTCGCTGGCATCCTCCCCGGGCATGAGCCGACGCCTCGCCCCCGCCCTCGCCGCCCTGGCCCTCGCCGCCCTCGCCCCGGCCGCCCAGGCGCTCACCCTGGAGCCGGTCGCGACCGGCTTCGACGCCCCGTTGCTCGCGGTGGCCGCACCGGGTCAGCCGGACACCCTGTACGTGGTCGAGCAGGGCGGCACCGTCCGCATCGTGCGCGGTGGGCGCACCCTGCCCAGCCCGTTCCTCGACATCTCCGACCGCATCAGCAGCGGCGGGGAGCAGGGCCTGCTCGGCCTGGCCTTCCACCCCCGGTTCGCCGAGAACGGGCGCCTGTACGTCGACTTCACCGATCCCGCGGGGGACACCCGCGTGGTCGAGTACCGGGTGGGCCGGGACGCCGACGCGGTGGACCCGGGGACCGCGCGGCGCATCCTCGCGGTGGACCAGCCGTTCTCCAACCACAACGGCGGGCACCTCGCCTTCGGTCCCGACGGGTTCCTCCACGTGGGCCTGGGCGACGGCGGCGGCGGCGGGGACCCGCTGCGGGCGGGCCAGCGCCTGGACACCCTGCTCGGGAAGATCCTGCGCATCGACGTCGACCGCCGGAGCGCCGGCCGGGCCTACGCCATCCCCCCCGGCAACCCCTTCGCCGGCCGCCGGGGCGCCCGGGCGGAGATCTGGCACCTCGGCCTGCGCAACCCCTGGCGCTTCAGCTTCGACCGGCAGGGCGGGGCCATGTGGATCGGCGACGTGGGCCAGAACGCGATCGAGGAGGTGAGCCGCGCCCCCGCCGGCCGGGGCGGGCTCAACTTCGGCTGGAACGCCTTCGAGGGCACCACCCGCTTCCCCGGGGGCGGCCCGGCGCGCGGCCGGGTGGTCGGGCCGGTGGCCCAGTACACCCACGCCAAGGGCTGCTCGGTCACCGGCGGCTTCGTCTCCCGGGGGCCGGCGGCGCCGTCCCTGCGGGGGCGCTACGTCTACGCCGACTACTGCTCCGGGCGGGTCTGGACCGTGCCGGCCGGCGCCCGCCGGGCCACCGGGCGCGAGATCACCGCGCGCCTCGGGCGGACCCTGCAGAACGTCACCTCGTTCGGCGAGGACGCCCAGGGCAACCTGCTCATCATCGGGTCCGGGTCGGTCTTCCGCTTCCGGGGGTGAGCCTCACCACCCCCAGGTACCCGGCCCGCCCTTGAACGGGCCGACCACGTCGGGGGTGACCCAGCCGCCGTAGAAGCCGCCCTCCTGCGGCGCCGCCCGCACGTCCCCGACCCAGCACTCGTCCATGAGCGCCGGGTAGAAGGCCACGTGGCCGGCGATCGGGGCGAACCGGGGGCTCGGGTCGGGGTAGGTCCAGGCCGCCCGCTCGGCCACCCGCCCGCCCGCGCGCACGGTCAGGTAGGCGGCCGGGCCCTTCCACTCGCAGACGCTCGACCCCGCGGCGGGCACCAGGGCCCCGGGGGCGCAGTCCTCGCGCGGGACGTAGTAGGAGGGCGGGTGGCTGGTCTCGCACACCCGCCATGCCCGCGTGGTGTCGGCGACCACCTCCCCGCCCAGGACGACCCGGATGCGCCGCGGCGTGGGCTCGAGCAGCGGCGGGCGGGGGTAGTCCCACACCGACTCCTGGCCCGGGCCGGGGACGACGGCGCCACGAGGCCTCCTCATGCGGGGTCCTCCTCATACGCGGAGAGCAGGAAGCGGGCGATGCCGCGCACCCGGTCGAGGTCGCCGGCCTCGGCGGCGTCGCGGAGCGCGCCCAGGACCTCGGGCGGCCCGGCCAGGAGCGCCTCCGACCCGGCGGACGCCCAGCGGTGCAGGGCGAAGTGGACGACCTGCTCAACCGGGATCCCGAGGCGGCCGGCCAGCGTGCTGAGCGCGGGCATCGGGTCGGATGCGAGCGAGTCCCGCACCTGGGCGCGGAACGCGCCTCCGGGGTCGAAGTCGTCCGGACCGGCCACGCCTCCACGGTGCCGCGGGCGGTCCGGCGGCGCAAGGCGGTACCGTCCGCGCCCGTGGACGATGCGGCGACGACGGACGGGGTCCGGCCCTCCGAGGGCTGGGGGGTGGTGCACCTGTTCCTGCGCGCCCGGCGGGGCGAGCCGGGGGCCGGGGACGTGGTCGACGCCATCGCCGAGTTCACCGCCGAGGAGCCCAACCAGGTCGTCGCGTGCTCGGTGCTCGGGGGCCGCGCCGACCTCGGGTTCATGTGCCTGGGCCCGGACCTCGACCGCCTCGACCGGCTCACCAAGCGCATCCTGGCCGGGCCGGTCGAGTGCGCCTACTCGTTCGTGTCGCTCACCGAGGGCAGCGAGTACACCTCGACCGAGGACGACGAGCGCGCCCGGCTGGCGGCGGCCGGCGAGGCGGCCGACGAGGACCGCATGGCCGCCTGGCGCGATCGCATGGCCCACTACCGCGACGCGCGGCTGCACCCGCGGCTGCCCCGGCGCAAGGTCATCGCCTTCTACCCCATGTCCAAGCGCCGCGAGGGCGCCGACAACTGGTACTCGCTCGACTTCGCGGCGCGCAAGGCCCTCATGCAGGGCCACGCCCGGGTCGGACGCGCCTACGCGGGGCGCATCCTGCAGCTCATCACCGGCTCCACCGGCCTGGACGACTGGGAGTGGGGCGTCACCCTGCTGGCCGACGACCCGGTGCCGGTCAAGCAGATCGTGTACGAGATGCGCTTCGACGAGGTCAGCGCCCGCTACGGGGAGTTCGGCCCGTTCTTCGTCGGCCTGGTGATGGACCCCGAGGCGGCGCTCGCCCGGAGCGGCCTCACCCGGTGACCGGCGGGCCGCCGCCGCGCCCCGGGCGCATCGAGGCGCGCGACGGCGCGCGGCCGCACACCGCCTTCGGGCGCGACGACGACGCCTCGCTGACCGAGGCGGTCGTGGTCCACACCGCCGACGGCCACGCCTGGGACGGCCTGCTGTGGCTGCCGCGCCGGATGCTCCCGGAGCGGGCCGACACCGCCCTCCTGCTCGTGCACGGGTCCATGGGGAACTACCTGGGCGGCGTCACCCGCCGCCTGGCCTTCGACCTGGCCCACGCCGGGTTCCCGGTGCTGGCGTGCAACACGCGTATGGCCGGGTTCGGGGTGGTCTACGGCGGCGGGCTGATCCACCAGACCCCGCTCGACCTCGACGCGGCCCTCGCGCTGCTCCGGGCGCGGGGCTTCCGCCGCGTGGTGGGGGTGGGCCACTCGATGGGCGCGACGATGGTGACCAACTGGCAGGCGCTGCGGCGGGCGCCCGAGGTCGTCGGCCTGTGCACCGTGGCCCACCCCTACTCGCTGCGGCGGTCGCTGGCCGAGCGCTGGGCCCGGTACGGGTCGGACCCCTCCTTCGCAGAGATGGAGCGGGCGGCGCGGGCGGCCCTCGGCGACGACCCGGCCGCCGCCCGCGACGACGTGGTGCTGGTGCGCCGCGGGGCCGGCCCCACCGAGGCGGCCACCGACTGCGAGATGTGGACCCACCGCACGTGGTGGGACTGCCGCGGGCCCGGGCAGGCGCACGCGGTGTCGGCCGAGCGGATCGGCGCGGTGGGCGTGCCGGTCGCCCTGATCCAGGCCGGGGCCGACCCGGTCCTGCCCGCGGGCGACGGCCACGCCCTGGCCCGGCGGGCCCGCGAGGCGGGGGTGCCGGTCCACCTGGACCACGTGGAGGGCGCCGACCACGTGTTCTGGGGGCGGGTGCCCGAGGTGGCCGAGCGGGCCGCGCGCTGGATCGACGCGCTGCCCCGCGACGGCGCGCCCCCGGCGCCGCGCCGGCACCTGGTGCGGGGGACGGGGGTGCGGCCGCTCACCGTCGCCGCCGCCGACGGGGTGGAGCACGACGCGCTCCTGCACGTGGACTGGGGCGCCGCCGAGGAGCGGGCACGGGCCTCCGGCCGGCGCACCGCGGTCGTGCACCTGCACGGCAACCAGGGCAACATGACGGTCGGGGCCCTGCGGTTCCTGCCCGAGCCCCTCGCCGCCGCCGGGTTCCCGCTGCTCTCGGTGACCACCCGGATCGGGAACGTCTCCCAGCTCTTCGGGGAGGCGGTCTTCGAGGACGCGCTCCTCGACGTCGCCGCGGCCGTCGGGTGCCTGGCCGACCACGGGTTCGACCACGTGGTGGTCAGCGGGTACTCGCTCGGGGCGGTGCTGGCCGTGCGGGCGGCGGCCGGCCCGCTCCCCCTCCCCCTCCGCGGCCTGGTCACGCTGGGGTGCGCGTGGAGCCTGCCGGAGTCCACCCGGGCGCGCATGGCGGCCGGGGGGGCGACGCCGGCGTACGCGGACCTCGCCCGGGACCTGGCCTGGGCCGGGTCGGATCCCGGCCGCGCCGACGAGGCGCTGGTCATCCGGCGCCTCTACGGCCCCCGCGACGAGCCGCGCTTCTGCGGGGTCTACACCGCGCGCACCTGGTGGCACTCCCGGGGCCCGGAGGCGGTCGACGCGATGAGCCACCGCCACATCGGCGCCTGCCCGGCGCCGGTGCTGCTGGTGCAGGGCGACGGGGACGTGATCGTCGACCCGCCCGACGCCGCCCGGCTGGCCGAGGCCGCCCGCGCGGCGGGGAACCCGGACGTGACCGTGGCGATGATCCCCGGCACCGGGCACCCCTTCCAGGGGGCGCATGAGCAGGTGGTCGGCGCGGTCGGCGGCTGGCTGGCCGCCCGGGCCTGAGCCCGGCTCACCGGCCCGCGTAGCGCCGGGCGGCCCGGTCGACCTGGCCGGCGTAGCCGCCCCCGAACAGCAGCACGTGGACCAGCAGCGGGAAGAGCTGGTGGAGCTCGACGCGGTCCTCATGACCCGGGGCGAGCGGGGCGGCCTCGGCGTAGGCGGCGAACACCCGGGCGCCGAAGCCCCCGAACAGGCGCATCATCGCCAGGTCGGCCTCCCGGTGGCCGCCGTAGGCGGCCGGGTCCACCAGCACCGGGGCGCCGCGCTCGTCGCACATGGCGTTCCCGCCCCACAGGTCGCCGTGGAGGCGCGCGGGCGGCTCGGGCGGGCCGCAGAGGTCCGCCAGGCGCGCGACCACCCGGTCCAGCCGCGCGGCGGTCTGGGGTCCGATCAGCCCGCCGTCGCGGGCGGCGCGGGCGAGGGGGGCGATCCGCCGTGCGCCGTAGAAGGCCGGCCAGTCCGGGAGCGGGCCGTTGGGCATGGGGACCGTCGCGATCCAGGTGTCGCGATCCAGCCCGAAGGCCGGCGCCCCGGCCGCGTGCAGGGCGGCGAGCCCCCGGCCCAGGCGCTCGTCGTGGCCGGGGGCCGGCCGCGCCGGGGTGATCCGCTCCAGCGCCAGGAAGCCCTCGTCGACCGCGAGCACCCGCGGCACGCGGACCGCCCCGGCGGCGGCCAGCCACTCCAGGCCGTCGGCCTCGGCCCGGTACATCCCCGGCGCGGGATCCGGGCGGTGCTTGACGAACACCGCGCGGCCGTCGGCCAGGTCGAGGTGCATCGCCCGGTTGACGTCGCCGCCGCGCGCGGGGCGCACCGCGGCCGGGGCCGCGCCGAGCGCCCGGCCGACCCGTTCAGCGATCCCGGAGCGGTCCGGCACGCAGGTGGTCGATCAGCCCCCGGCAGGCCGCGTCGACCATGTCGAACACCGCCGTGAACCCGTCCTCGCCACCGAAGTAGGGGTCGGGCACCTCGTGGTGGGCGGCGTCCGGGTCGAACGAGCGGAACAGGCGCACCCGGTCCGCGGCCTCCGCCGGGGCGATCCGCCGGAGCGCCGCGACGTTCTCGGCGTCCATCGCGAGCACCAGGTCGAAGCGCGCGAAGTCCGCGCGGGTGAACTGTTGCGCGCGGCCGGACATGGGGATGCCCCGCCGGCCCGCCTCGGCCCGGGCCCGGGCGTCGGCCGGCTCGCCGATGTGCCAGTTCCCGGTGCCGGCGCTCTCGACGACCACGAGGCCGTCCAGGCCGGCCTCGGCGAGCCGGTGGGCCATCACCGCCTCGGCGGTGGGGGAGCGGCAGATGTTGCCCAGGCACACGAAGCAGATCCGCACCGGGGCGCTCACCCGGGGGGCATCCGCTCCACCGGCACCGGGCGGCTCACCAGGTCGAGCACGGGGCAGTGGGTGTCCACGGCCTCCTCCAGCTCGCGGTAGCGCGCCTCATCCTCGGGCCCGGTCAGCCGCACGCGCAGGCGGATGCCGGTGAACCCGGCCTCGGCGCCCTCGGCCGTGCCCATGAACTTGCCGACGTCGATGTCGCCCTCGGCGTCGACCTCGATCCGGTCGACCTTGATGCCGAGGATCTGCGCCCACACCTGGTAGGTGATGGCCTGGCAGGTGGCCAGCGACCCGATGGCGAGCTCCAGCGGGTTGGGCGCGGTGTCGGTGCCCCCCACCGAGGGCGGCTCGTCGGCGACCACGGTGTGGCGGCGGAACGGCGCCTCGCAGCGCATGCCGCCCTCCAGCGCCGCCGTGGTCCGCACGGTGATGCGGGCCCGGTCCGGCTCCGCGCGCAGGCGGGACCGAAGGTCCTCCACCCGGTCCGAAAGTGTCATGCGACCTCCACCCGTTCGCGATACTACGCCGGTCCCGACCACGATCCGCCGGAGGCCGAATGCGCGGGCTGACCTTCCACGGCAACGAGGACGTGCGCGTCGACGACGTGCCCGACCCCCGCATCGAGCGGCCCACCGACGCCGTCGTGCGGGTCACGCTCGCCGGCATCTGCGGCTCCGACCTGCACATCTACCACGCCGGCGCGCAGTTCGGCTTCGCCCCGGGCGGCCGGCTCGGGCACGAGTTCATCGGGATCGTCGAGGAGGTCGGCCCCGAGGTCGCCGGCCTCGCCCCGGGCGACGAGGTCATGGCCTCCTGCTGCGTGTGCGACGGCACCTGCACCTACTGCGCCGAGGGCCTGCAGAGCTCCTGCGCGAGCTGGTCGCTGTTCGGCTGGGCTCCGCGGGTGTGGCAGCACGGGGGCGCGGTGGAGGGCGGCCAGTCGGAGTTCGTCCGGGTGCCGCTCGCCGCCTCGACCCTGCACCCCATCCCCGAGTCGCTCCGCGGGGAGGCGCGCCGGCCGACCGTCCTGCCGCTGGTCGACGTGATGTCCACCGCGTGGCACGGGCTGGTGGGGGCCGGCGTGCAGCCCGGCGACCGGGTGGTCGTCATCGGCGACGGCGCCGTCGGCCTCTCGGCGGTCCACGGCGCCGCGGCGAAGGACGCCTCGGCGGTGATCTGCCTGGGCCACCACCCGGACCGGCTGGAGCGGGCCACCGCGCTCGGGGCGACCGCGGTGGTCACCTCGCGTGACACCGAGGAGATCCGCGCCCAGGTGATGGAGCTGACCGGGGGCGAGGGCGCCCACGCGGTCATCGACACGATCTCCGGCACCGCGTCGATGGAGGCCGCCCACGCCTGCGTGCGGGCCGGCGGGGCCATCTCGTGCCTGGGGATGGACCACTTCATGGGCAAGACGCCGGCCATCAACTGGTTCGACCAGTTCCTGCGCAACATCCGGATCACCGGCGGGCTGGTGCCCGGCCCGCACTACTTCGACGAGCTGCTCGGCCTGGTCGAGGCCGGCCGGCTCGACCCGGCGCCCATGCTCACCCACACGCTCCCCATCGACCGGGCCGCCGAGGGCTACCGGATGATGGAGGAGCGGCGGGAGGGCGTCGTCAAGGTGGCGGTCGCCCCGGGCCTGGCCGCCTGATGCCCGACCTCGTCCGCCGGCTGCGCGACCACGGCCAGGAGCGCCTGGCCGACGCGCTGGACGGCCTGGAGGGTCCCGCGCGGGCCCGCCTGGCCGCCCAGGTGCAGGCGCTCGACCTCGGGCAGATCCAGGGGCTCGTGCGTGACCTGGTGCTCGGCGGCGGCGGGGAGGCCGCCCCGGGGGAGCTCGGCCCGGCCGAGGTCGTCCGGCTGCCCCGCACCGACGCCGACCGGGACCGTGAGCGCCGGGCCCGCGAGGCCGGCGAGGAGGCCCTGCGCGAGGGGGCGGTGGCCGCGGTGCTGCTGGCCGGCGGCCAGGGCACGCGCCTGGGGTTCGCCGCCCCCAAGGGCATGTTCCCGTTCGCGCCGGTGAGCGGCCGCACGCTCTTCGCCCAGCACGCCGCGTCGGTCGAGGCGGTGCGGGCCCGCTACGGGTGCGACCTGCCCTGGTACCTGATGACCTCGCCCCAGAACGACGAGGACACCCGCGAGTTCCTGGCCGACTGCGGCTCCTTCGGCCTCCCGCCGGACTCCGTGCAGCCCTTCGTGCAGGGCACCATGCCGGCCGTCGACCTGCGGACCGGCGACATCCTGCGCGAGGCCCCCGACCGGCTGGCGCTCTCGCCGGACGGGCACGGCGGGCTGCTGGCCGCGCTGCGCCGCCACGGCCTGCTCGACGAGATGCGCTCCCGGGGCATCCGGGTCATCTACACCTTCCAGGTGGACAACCCCCTCGTGCGGGTGGCCCGGCCGGAGCTCATCGGCCACCACCTGCTCGGCGGGGCGCAGATGTCGAGCGTCGTGGTGGCCAAGACCGGCCCGTCCGAGCGGATGGGCGTGGTCGCCACGGTGGACGGCCGCACCGCGGTCGTCGAGTACTCGGACCTGCCGGACGAGCTCGCCGAGGCGCGCGAGCCCGACGGGGGCCTGCGCTACTGGGCCGGCTCGATCGCGGTCCACTGCATCGACCTGGCCTTCGCCGAGCGCCTGACCGGCGGGGGGCTCGCGCTCCCGTTCCACCGGGCGGTCAAGAAGGTGCGCCACGTGGACGACTCCGGCTCGGTGGTCGACCCGGCCGAGCCCAACGCGGTCAAGTTCGAGACCTTCATCTTCGACGCGCTGCCCCTGGCCGAGCGGACGGTGACCGTGGAGGCCGAGCGGGGCGAGGAGTTCTCGCCGATCAAGAACGCCGAGGGGGCCGACTCGCCGGCCAGCGCCGCCCGCGACGTGGCGGCCCGGGCCGCGCGCTGGCTCGCGGCGGCGGGGGTGGCGGTGCCGCGCGACCCGGATGGGGCGCCGCTCCACCCGGTCGAGATCGACCCGCGCCTGGCGCTGGACCCCGGCGAGCTCGCGGAGCGGGTCCCGCCCGGCCTGGTGATCGGCGGCCCCACGATCCTGGGGCCCGAGCGGCTTCCGCGCGGCTGAGGGCGGCCTCCCCGACGCGCCGGTCCCCCGGCCCCGGGGCGCCGGCGCCCGCGCGGGTCAGCCGGTCGCGCGCACCTCGCGGGGCAGGGCGAACACCACGCCCTCCTGGGTGGGCTCCTCCTCGCCACCGCGCTGGTAGCCCGACCCCTCGAGCATCGCCGCGACCTCCTGCACCAGCACCTCCGGGGCGGATGCGCCGGCGGTGAGGGCCACGCGGGCCCGGCCGTCGAGCCACGCCGGGTCGAGGTCCTGCACGCCGTCGATGAGGTGCGCGTCGGCGCCCCCGGCGCGGGCCACCTCGACCAGGCGCTGGGAGTTGGAGGAGTTCTGCGAGCCGACCACCAGGACGAGGTCGGCCCCGGTGCCGACGGCGCCCTTGACGGCGTCCTGGCGGTTCTGGGTGGCGTAGCAGATGTCGCTGGAGGCCGGTGCGGCCAGGGCGGGGAAGCGCCGGCGGAGCACCGCGACGATCGCCGCGGTGTCGTCCAGGGAGAGCGTGGTCTGCGTGGTGAGGGCCACGTTCTCGGGGTCGGGGACCACGACGGCCTCGGCCTGGGCGATGTCCTCGACCACGATCACCTGCTCGGGGGCCTCGCCCCGGGTCCCGACCACCTCGTCGTGGTCGGCGTGCCCGACCAGCAGCACGGTGGCGCCGCGGCCGGCGAAGCGCCGCACCTCGGCGTGCACCTTGCTGACCAGCGGGCAGGTCGCGTCGATGACCGTGAGGTCCCGCGCGGCGCAGCGCTCGTAGATCTCCGGGGCGCTCCCGTGGGCCGAGAGGATGATCGTGCTGCCCGCCGGCACCTCTTCGGGGGTGTCCACGAAGACCGCCCCGCGCTCGGCCAGCGTGCGCACCACGTGCTGGTTGTGCACGATCTCGCCGCGCACGTAGACCGGGGCGCCCTGCTCCTCGAGCACCCGCTCCACCGTCTCGATGGCACGGTCGACGCCGGCGCAGTAGCCCCGCGGGGCGATGAGGTCGAGGGCCCGGCTCACGGAGGCGGAGGGTAGCGGACCCGCGGGCCGGGGCCACCGGGTCAGGCCCTGGGCGCGTGGCACCAGGCCCACCGATCCGCGTCCCGCTCCGCGGGTGCGCGCGGCCGGGCGGCGGTCGACCCGGTGCCCCGCTCGCCTACCATCCGCGGCCGTGCCCGACCCTGCCGGCATCCTGGACCTCGCCACCCGCGCCGCGCTCGCGGCCGGCGCCCTGCTCATCGATCGCTTCGGGGGCCCGGCGTCCGGCCTGGAGGCCAAGAGCACGCGCACGGACCTGGTGAGCGACGCCGACCGGGCCAGCGAGGACCTCCTGCTCGGGATGATCCGGGCCGAGCGGCCGGGCGACGCGATCCTCTCCGAGGAGTCGGGCGGCGGCACCGGCGCCGGGCTGTCCTGGGTGGTCGACCCCCTCGACGGGACCATCAACTACCTGTGGGGCATCCCGCAGTGGTGCGTGAGCGTGGCCTGTCAGGACCGCGAGGGCGGCCTGGTCGGGGTGGTGCACGACCCGTGCCGGGGCGAGACGTTCCGGGCGGTGCGGGGCCGGGGCGCGTGGCTCGGCGAGGACGCCCTCACCCTCGGGGGCGGCCCGCCGCTCGGCGAGGCCCTGGTCGGGACCGGCTTCGGCTACGACGCCACGCGGCGGCGCATCCAGGCCGAGCGCCTGCTCGGGGTGGTGCCGTCGGTGCGCGACGTGCGCCGGGCGGGATCCGCCGCCCTCGACCTGTGCTGGGTGGCCTGCGGGCGGCTGGACGGCTACTTCGAGTTCGGCGTGCAGCACTGGGACTGGGCGGCCGGCGCGGTGGTCGTGCGCGCGGCCGGCGGGGTGGTGCAGGAGATCCCGGCCGGCCCCGAGGGCGCGCCCGGGCTGCTCGCCGCCGCGTCGGGCCTCGCGCCCGACCTGCGCGCGCTGGTGGACGCCGCCGCCCCGGCGTAGGTTGCCGGGCGTGCGCCCGGCGCTCGCGACCCTCCTGCTGGTCCCCCTGGCCCTCGTCGCGGCCGCCTGCGGCGGGGCCGGGGACGAGACCACCGACACGCGCCTGGAGGACGTGCCGCCGCTCGCCCCGGCCGGCCGGGTGGGCGAGGTGGTGACGCTGGAGCTGGAGGAGAACCCCACCACCGGCTACCGGTGGGTGCCGACCACGGTGCCCGCGGCGCTCCGGTACCTGGGCCGCGACTACGTGCCCGACGAGCCCCAGGTCGAGGGCAGCGGGGGCACGGCGCGCTTCCGGTTCCGGGCGCTCGCGGCCGGGGCCACGGCGGTGGAGTTCACCTCGCGGGGCCCCGACGGCCCCGACGACCCGCCGCGGCGGGCGTCGGTGTCGGTCGTCATCGCCCCGTAGGCGCGGTCACTTCAGCAGGCCGCCCAGCAGACCCTGGAGGGCGCCCAGGTCGGGCAGCCGCCCGTCGGGGGTGAGCCGGTCGATGAGGCCCGGCAGGGCGTCGGCCAGGCCGGACGCGGCCCCCGCCCGGTCGGTGCCGGTGGCCTCGGCCACGCGGGCGAGCCCGTCGTCGCCGAGCGCGCGCGTCACCTCCTCGGAGGAGAGCGCGGCGTTCTCGGTGCCCGCTCCCACCCAGGACTGCACCTTGTCGCCCAGGCCGGCGGACTGGAACCGCTGCAGCAGTCCGTCCAGGCCGCCGAACCGATCGAGGAGCCCCATCACCGCCTGGGGCATGCCGCCCTCACCGCCCCCGCCGAGCGTGGACGTCAGGCCGTCGAGCAGGCCCATCCGGTCACCTCCGCGTCGCCGTCGGGCGCACGGTAACCGACGGGGGCGTCCGCGATCAGGCCGCGCCGAGCGCGCGGTCGAGATCCCACAGGATGTCCTCCGCGGTCTCGATGCCCACCGAGATGCGGATCATCTCCTCGGTCACGCCGGCGGCGGCCAGCGCGTCGGGGGCCAGGCGCCGGTGGGTGGTGGACGCCGGGTGGATGACCAGCGTCTTGGCGTCGCCCACGTTGGCGAGGTGCGAGCAGAGCTCCACCGCGCCGATGAACCGCTCGCCGGCCGGCCGGCCGCCGCGGATGCCGAAGGTGACCACGGCACCCGCCCCCCGGGGCAGGTACCGCTCGGCGAGGGCCCGGGACGGGCTCTGCGGGAGGCCCGGGTACTCGACCCACTCGACCGCGGGGTGATCCTGCAGCATCCGGGCCACGGCCAGGGCGTTCTCCACGTGCCGGTCCATCCGGAGCGACAGGGTCTCCAGCCCCTGCAGGAGCAGGAACGCGTTGAACGGCGAGATGGCCGGGCCGAGATCGCGCATGGTCTCCACGCGCGCCTTCATCACGAACGCGAAGTTCCCGAACGTCTCCGCGTAGCGCATGCCCCGGTAGCCGGGGCTCTCCTCGACCAGGCCCGGGAAGCGCCCCTCGGCCCACGGGTAGGTCCCGGAGTCCACCAGGACCCCGCCGATGGTGGTGCCGTGGCCGCCGATCCACTTGGTGGCCGAGTGGGTCACCAGGTGGGCGCCGTGCTCGATGGGCCGGCACAGATACGGCGTGGCGAAGGTGTTGTCGATCACCAGCGGCAGGCCGTGGGCGCCGGCGACCTCGGCCACCGCGGAGATGTCCAGCACGTCCAGCCGCGGGTTGCCGATGGTCTCGCCGTAGAGCAGGCGGGTCGCGGGGGTGATCGCGGCGGCCCACGCGCCGGGGTCGCGGGGGTCGACGAACGTCGCGGTGATCCCGAACCGCCGCAGGGTGATCGCGAGCTGGTTGTGGCTTCCGCCGTAGAGGTGGGCGCTCGAGACCACGTGGTCGCCGGCCTCCAGCAGGGTCATGAAGACCACCGCCTGCGCGGCCAGGCCGCTGGAGGTGGCGAGCGCCCCGACGCCGCCCTCGAGCGCGGCCATGCGCTCCTCGAACACGGCCGAGGTGGGGTTCATGATCCGCGTGTAGATGTTGCCGAACCGGTTCAGGTCGAACAGGTCGGCGGCGTGGGTCGCGTCCTCGAAGACGTAGGCGGCGGTCTGGTAGACCGGCACCGCGCGCGCCCCGGTGACCGGGTCCACCCGCTGCCCGGCGTGGACGGCGAGGGTGTCGAAGCCGAACTCGTGCGCCTCGCTCACGCGGGGACCACCTGGCGGCGCGAGCTGACCACGCCGGTCGAGAGCCCGACCACGTTCAGGCCGCCGAAGAAGCGGCAGTGCTCCATCTTGATGCAGCGGTCCTGCACGAACGCCATGCCGGCCTCCCGCGCGATGGTCGCCGCCTCGTCGGAGCGGATGCCGAGCTGCAGCCAGAGCACGCGGGCGCCCAGGCGCGCGGCCGCCTCGGCGATCGGCGGCACGTCCTCGGGACGGCGGAACACGTTGACGATCTCGAGCGGCCCGAGGGCGGCCGCCTCGTCCAGGTCGGCCACGCAGGCGGCTCCGAGCACCTCGCGGCAGCCCGGGTTCACCGGGACGATGTCGTAGCCGTTCGCGCGCATGTGCACCATGGCGCGGTAGCTCGGCCGCGACGGGGTCGCCGAGAGACCGGGCACGGCCAGCCGCCGGTGGTGGAGCAGGATGTCGCGCACCGCCGGGTCGGGGGCGCCCTGGCTCATGCCCGCGTACTGGGGGTGGAAGGCCACGGCGGCATCATGCCACCGTCCGCTCACTCGGCCCCGCGCACCCCCCGGGCGGCCACCCGGCAGCCGGCGACCAACGGGTCGTGCGGCTCGAAGGCGCTCAGGTAGCCGTCGGCGGCCGCCATGTCGAGGAAGCCGAGGGTGAGCCCGCGGTGCAGGGCGCAGACCAGGTGCCCGCCCTCGGCGAGCACCGCGTCGGCGAACGGGCAGCGGCGCAGGCGCAGGTCCATGTCGCCGCGGCCGCGGTCGGCGGCCGCGGTCACGTCCTCGGGGGCGAAGCCGAGCCGCGCGAGCGCCTCCACCAGGCCCTCCCCGCCGCTCCCGGCGCCGGCCAGCAGGCGGCCCTCCTCCCGCCCGAGGTCCTCCATCTCCTGCTCGCTGGCCCCTGCCCGGCGCACGATGCGCAGGAGCAGCCGTACGAGCTCGCCGTGCCCGGCCTCGGCCAGGCCTCCGGGGGCGACCAGCCGGTAGCGGATGCTCGGGCGCCCGCGCCGGCCCGGCACCTGCTCGCGGGCCGAGGTGACCAGCCCCGCGCGGGCGAGCACCTCCAGGTGCTGGCGCACGGCGTTGTGGTGCAGCCCGACCGCCTCGGCGAGCTGGAAGGCGGTCGCGCCGCTGGGGCGCGCACAGAGGGCCTCGGCCACCCGGCGTCGCGACGGATGGGCGAGCGCGGCCGCCTCGCCCGGCGAGGGCGGGAGAGGGACCCCGGCGGCGGAGGCGCTCACGACGGTTATTCTACGCCTGTGCGTAGAAAATTCCACCGCCGGGACTGAGATGTCATGGCCCGGTCCCCATCGAGGCGAGGCGCCAGCCGGATCCGGACCGCACCACGTAGGCGAACTGCGTGTGCACCCCGGCGGGGAGCACCGGCGTCGCCCGCAGCAGCTCGAACGTGACCATGTAGAGGCGCGTGGCGGACGGGTCGCGGGTGTCCCCGGGCAGCAGGTCGCGCCGCACGGTCGAGATGACCCGCGTCGGCCCCAGCCCGGCCAGCCCGCTCACCGCCGCCTGGGCGGGATCGGCGAACACCCCGGCCTGGGTCCCGCCGCGGCAGTCGGCCGTGCAGGTCCACCTGCCCGGCCGCGCGCTCCAGGTCCACGTCTCGGCGTGCGCGCGGTTGTCCGGGGCGTGGTTGGCGAGGATGCGCGAGGTGACCACGGCCGCCGGACGGGCCGGCGTGCCCCGCCGGACGGTGACCTCGTCGCCGGTGATCCGCTGGAGCACCGAGAACGCGAGCGAGCGCCGGGCCCGCTGGCGCATCACCACCAGCACCTCGCCGGCGGAGGCGGTGATGTCGTTGCGGGCCATCACCTCCACGCGGCCGTCGGCGTTCAGGTCCGACACCCACGCCTGCATGAGCCCGCTCTGGGGGTTCCCGGGCCCGGGCCCGTACAGGCGCGCGCGGAACGCGGGCGTCCAGCCGCCGGTGACCCGCTTCCACACCGTCATCCAGGTCTCGGGCCCGGAGGTGCCCTGTCCCATGTTGTAGACCCAGACCTGCTCCGCGGGACCCCGGCCGTCGAGGTCGCGGATGCTGACGCTCACCCGGTCGGCCTCGGGCACCACCGGCTGGGGCAGCACCAGCGCGCCGGCCGGGGCGGCCAGGCCGAGCGCGGCCGCCCCGGCGAGCAGGAAGCGCAACACGGCGTTCATGACCCCTCCCCTCCGGTGGACCGACGCCCCCATCGTGCCCCCGCCGGCGGGCGGTCCCATCCGTGGCGGCCACGGAGTGGCGCTTCGGCGAGGTCGTAGACTCAAGGGGCATGGTCACGCCCGCCGACCACCTGATCGCGGCCCGCGACGGCGCGGTCGCGACGATCACGCTGAACGCGCCGGAGCGGCGGAACGCCCTCTCGCTCGCGCTCATGCGCGACCTCACCAGGGCCCTGCGGGCGGCCGGCGGGGCGCCCGGGGTGCGCGCGGTGGTGATCGCGGCCACCGGCCCGGCCTTCAGCGCCGGGCACGACCTGCGGGAGCTCCGCGGCGCCGATGAGGCCCTCACCCGCGAGGTCTTCGCCGCCTGCGCCGAGCTGATGGCCACCGTGCACGGCGTCCCGCCGCCGGTCATCGCCCGGGTCCAGGGCATCGCGACCGCCGCGGGCTGTCAGCTGGTGGCCGCCTGCGACCTCGCGGTGGCCGCCGAGGAGGCCCGGTTCGCGACGCCCGGGGTGCGGATCGGGCTGTTCTGCTCGACCCCCATGGTCGAGGTGGCCCGGGCGGTCGGCCGCAAGCGCGCGATGGAGATGCTCCTGACCGGCGACCCCGTCGACGCGCGCACCGCGGCGGACTGGGGCCTGGTCAACCGCGTGGTCCCGGCGGCGGACCTGGAGGCCGCCACGACCGACCTGGCGCGGCGCGTGGCGTCGGCCAGCGGGGCGACCCTGGCGGTGGGCAAGCGGGCCTTCCATGAGACGATCGACCTGGGCATCGAGGAGGCGTACGTGCGGGCATCGGAGGTCATGTGCCGGAACGCGCTCACGGAGGACGCGCAGGAGGGCATCGGCGCCTTCCTCGAGAAGCGCGAGCCGGTCTGGAGCGACCGATGAGGCGGGTCCTCGGCGCGAGCGGCATCGAGGTCGCGGCGCTCTGCCTGGGCGGGAACGTCTTCGGCTGGAGCGCCGACGAGGAGGCCTCGTTCGCCGTGCTGGACACCTACCTGGAGCTCGGCGGCGACTTCATCGACACCGCGAACATCTACTCGGCCTGGGTCCCGGGCAACGAGGGCGGCGAGAGCGAGACGATCCTCGGCCGGTGGCTCGCCGCCCGCGGCGTGCGTGACCGCGTGGTCATCGCGACCAAGGTCGGCATGGCCGGCGGGCCGCGATTCCCCAAGGGGCTCGGCCGCGACCGGGTCCGCGCCGGGATCGAGGGATCGCTCGCGCGGCTCGGCGTCGAGGTGATCGACCTCTATCTCGCCCACGAGGACGACCCGGACACGCCCATCGCCGACATCGCCGGCGCCTTCGACGAGCTGGTCCGGGAGGGCCTCATCCGCGCGATCGGGGTCTCCCAGTTCGACGCGGGCCGGCTCGCCGGATGGATGGACGCCTGCGCCGAGCACGGGTACACCGCGCCGTCGGTGCTGCAGCCCCACTACAACCTGCTCGACCGCGACGCCTACGAGGGGCCGCTGGCCGAGACCGCGCTCCGCCACGGGCTCGCGGTCACCCCGTTCTTCTCGCTCGCTCGCGGATTCCTGTCGGGCAAGTACCAGCCCGGGAGGGATCTTCCCCAGGGGGCTCGCGCGCCGGGCATCGCCCGGGACTACCTGAACGACCGGGGCTTCGCCGTCCTCGCGGCCGTGGAGGAGGTCGCGGCCGCGCGCGGGGCGACTCCGGCGCAGGTGGCCATCGCCTGGCTCCTGGCCAAGCCGGGGATCGTCGCGCCCCTGGCCAGCGCGACCCGGCCCGAGCAGGTGCGCGACCTCATGGGCGCCCTCTCCGTGGACCTCACGCCCGAGGACGTGGCCCGGCTGGACTCAAGCGGGGGGTAACCGGGAGGCGGCCAGCGCGACGGCGTCCGAGGTGGCCCGGACCAGCATCGCGACCGACCGCGGTCCGGGCACCGGGGTGTCGGACGGGTACCGCATGGCCGGCCCGAGCCTGGTGAGCCGGCGCAGCCGGTGCAGGCAGGCGGCGGCCTCGGGGTCGGATTCGCGCAGGTGACCGGCGAGCAGGGCGATGTCATGGGTTCGCCGAGATGGCAGGTCGTGCCACGCCAGCAGCGCCTTCGCCGCCCGTTCGGCAGCCAGGTGCAGCAGGGGGATGATCGTGGTCGCCATGTCCGGCTCGGCGGGCGAGACGAGCCGTCGCACCGCGTCGAGATCCTGCCGGGCCCGTTCGAGCCACCGCCGCGCGTCGCGCTCGGCCATGTCCACCGCCTGGTAGAGGATCCGTCCCTCCCTGGCGATGGTGCTCGGAAAGCTCGCACGAAGGTGCAGCCGATCGTGGAAGTCCTCATGCGACATCGCATGGATGTCGGTGACATCCAGGCCGGCGGCGTCGGCCTCCTTCGTGGCCACGCGGGTCACCCAGGCCGCCGGCGCCCCGGCGCCGGGCATGACCAGCATCAGGTCCCAGTCGGAGTCGGGGTGGTGATCGCCCCGGGCCCGTGAGCCGTAGAGCCACACGCGCTCGGGAGCGACGGCGGCGACGATGCGCCGCACCGCGTCCTGGAGCGCCGGGACGGTGGTGGTGGCCACGGCCCGAGGGTACCCCCGGCCGGCCGCGGGCGGGCCGGCCGGGGGCGGGTGGCTATGCGGGCTGCGACTCCCGGTACAGGCGCCGCAGCACGGTCGGCAGGATGCCGCCGTTCCTGAGGTAGTTGAGCTCGTTGGGGCCGTCGATGCGGGCCAGGGCCTGGAAGCTCCCGGCCGACCCGTCCTCGCGCGTGTAGGTGATGGTCACCGTCTCGCGCGGCTGCAGGGCGGTCATCCCGGTGAGGGTGAACGTCTCCCGGCCGGTCAGGCCGAGCGACTGGGCGCTCTCCCCCGGCAGGAACTGCAGCGGCAGCACGCCCATCCCGACCAGGTTGCCGCGGTGGATGCGCTCGAACGACTCGGCGATGACCACCCGCACGCCGAGCAGCGTGGTGCCCTTGGCGGCCCAGTCACGGCTCGATCCCGAGCCGTACTCCTTGCCGGCCAGGATGACCAGCGGGGTGCCCGCCGCCTGGTAGCGCATGCTCGCGTCGTAGATCGGGATGATCTCGCCGGTGGGCAGGAACTCGGTCCAGTTGCCCTCCTTGCCGCCGGCGAGCGCGTTGCGCAGGCGGATGTTGCCGAAGGTGCCGCGCATCATCACCTCGTGGTTGCCGCGGCGCGACCCGAAGGAGTTGAAGTCGCGCGGCTCCACGCCCTTGCCGACCAGGTACTGGCCGGCCGGGCTGCTCACCGGGATCGACCCGGCGGGCGAGATGTGGTCGGTGGTGACCGAGTCGCCGAGCACGCAGAGCGCGCGGGCGCCGACCACGTCGGTCAGGTCGCTGGGGTCGGGGGCGAGGCCCGCGAAGAACGGCGGCTTCTGCACGTAGGTCGAGTCCTCATCCCACGCGTAGGTGCCGCCCTCGGGCACCGGGAGCGCCTGCCAGCGCTCGTCGCCCTCGAACACGCTCGCGTACTCGGCGGTGAACAGCTCGGCCGAGATGGAGCTCTCGACCACCGCGCGGACCTCCTCGGCGGAGGGCCAGATCTCCTCGAGCATCACCGCCCGGCCCTCGGCGTCGGTGCCGATGGGCTCGCGGGTGAGGTCGATGTCGACCCGCCCGGCCAGGGCGAAGGCCACCACCAGGGGCGGGGAGGCCAGGAACGCCGCGCGCACCTGCGGGTGCACGCGGCCCTCGAAGTTGCGGTTGCCCGAGAGCACCGCGGCGACCACCAGGCCGTTGTCGTCGATGGCCTTGGCCACCGGCTCGTCCAGGGGGCCGGAGTTCCCGATGCAGGTCGTGCAGCCGTAGCCCACCAGGTTGAAGCGGAGCTGGTCCAGGTACCCCATGAGCCCGGCCTTCTCCATGTAGCCGGTCACCGCGCGCGATCCCGGGGCGAAGGAGGTCTTGACCGTGGGGCCCACCTCCAGCCCGCGCTCGACCGCCTTCTTGGCCAGCAGGCCCGCACCCACCATCACGTAGGGGTTGGAGGTGTTGGTGCACGAGGTGATGGCCGCGATGGCCACCGAGCCGGTGCCGATGGCCGCCTGCTCGCCGTCCACCTCGACCGGCACCTTCGGGTAGTGGCCGCCGCCGTTGCCCGACGCGCCCTCGGGGTACTCGTCCAGGAAGCGCTGGCCGACCTTGGGGAGCGTCACCCGGTCCTGGGGCCGGCGCGGGCCGGCCAGGGACGGCTCGACGTCGCCGAGGTCCAGGGCGAGGGTCTCGTCGTAGTCCGGGTCGGGGTCCGCGTCGGTGCGGAACATGCCCTGGCGCTTCGCGTAGGCCTCGATGAGCGCGTTCATGTGGCCGCGGCCGGTCGTCTCCATGTAGCGGAGCGTCTCGGCGTCCCAGCCGAACATGCCGGTGGTCGCGCCGTACTCGGGGGCCATGTTGGCGATGGTCGCCCGGTCGGCGAGCGGCAGGTGCGACAGGCCGGCGCCGTAGAACTCGACGAACTTGCCGACCACCCCGTGCGCGCGGAGCAGCTCGGTGACGGTGAGCACGAGGTCGGTGGCGGTGGCCCCGGGGCGGAGCTGGCCGGTGAGCTTCATGCCCACCACGACCGGCCAGGGCAGGTTGATGGGCTGGCCGAGCAGGTTGGCCTCGGCCTCGATGCCGCCCACGCCGAAGCCGACCACGCCGAGGGCGTCGATCATCGTGGTGTGGGAGTCGGTCCCGACGAGCGTGTCCGGGAACGCCCGGAGCTCGCCGTCGGTCTCGCGGGCGACCACCACCTGCGCCAGGTACTCGAGGTTGACCTGGTGCACGATGCCGGTGCCCGGCGGCACCGCGCGGAAGTTGTCGAACGCCTGCTGCGCCCACCGCAGGAGCTGGTAGCGCTCGCCGTTGCGCTCGTACTCGCGCGCCACGTTCTGGGCGAAGGCCTCGGGGGTGCCGAAGCGGTCGACCTGCACCGAGTGGTCGATGACCAGGTCGGCGGGCACCAGCGGGTTGATCCGCGACGGGTCGGCCCCGAGCTCGGCCATCGCGTCGCGCATGGCGGCCAGGTCGACCACGCAGGGCACGCCGGTGAAGTCCTGCAGCACCACGCGGGCGGGCAGGAAGGGCACCTCGCGGGCGCTGCCGGAGTTGGGGGTCCAGGCGGCCAGCGCCCGGACGTCGTCCTCGGTCACGAACTCGCCGCCGGCCGAGCGCAGGACGTTCTCGAGCAGCACCTTGACCGTGAAGGGCAGGCGGGCCAGGTCGCCCGCGACCGCGTCGAGGCGGTAGATCGTGTGCTCGCGACCCCCCGCTGAGAGGGTCTCGCGGGCGCTGAACGGGTCGGGGATCGCGGTCACGGCGGCTCCTGGTCGGGTTCCTCGGGGGGCGCGCGCGTCGACCTCCGCGGGGAGCGGGCGCCAACCGGAGAGGCTACCGGAGCCGGCGCGGCACCGGCGGTCCCGCGATGGTGCGCCGGGCGGTCACCCGGGTGCCGACGACGGCCACGGTGAGCCGCCCCGCGCGCTTCGGGACGGCGATGCGGCCGACGCCCCGGGCATCGGCGGCCAGGCGTTGCCCGCGCCCGTTCGGGAGGCGCACGACCAGCGGCGCGCCGGGCACCGGCGCGCCCGCGCGGGTGAGCACCCGCACCACCGCGACGTGCCCGCGGCGCGGGTCCACCCGCAGCCGCCGGGTGAGCGCCGGCCCGGCCAGGGTCACCACCACCCGGGCGGCCCGCGGCGGCGCCGGGGGCGGGGCCGGCGCGGTGGCGAGCACGCCGACCGGCGCCCCGCGCGGGTCACCCGGCGTCCCGAGCGGGAGCGGCAGGGTCCAGGTGAGCGGCCCGGCGGCGATGCGGCCGCGCATGGTGGGCAGCCGCGCCGCCTCCGGGTCGGTGGCGGCGAGCAGGTCGACCGGGCCGCCGAGCGCCTCGCGCACCGCGGCGCCGTCGATCAGCACCCGCACCCCGAGCGGCCCCGGGGTGGACGGCGTGACCGTGACCCGGGCGGTGCCGTCGGCCCCGAGGGGCGTGACGGCGCGCACCCCCTGGCCCTCCACGATGACCCGGGGGCGTGCGACGGCCCAGAAGGCGGCCGGATCGGCGCCGAGGCGGGCGGCCACCCCCAGGGGGTCCGGGCCGAGCGCCACCCGGACGGTCACGGGCCGGCCCGCCACCGCCTGCGCGGGGGTCACGGCGCCCGGCGGGGCGAGGACGCCCTCGTCGGGGGCGGCGAGGAGCCCCGTCAGGGCGGCGGCCGTCTCGGGCGCGGGCACCGGCGCGGGCAGGCAGGCGAGCGGGGACGGGCCGGCCGGGGCGGGGGCCTCGCCGAAGGCCGCGCGGAACTCGCCGACGAAGGCCGCGGCGTCCCCGCCGAGCCGGTACGCGCCGGGGCCGTTGCCGAGCAGCGCGCACGCCGATCCGGTGCGGGCCCATGACCACTGCGCCGCCTGGTCGCCGCCGGTGAGCAGCAGGTGGAGCCGGGCGGGGTCGCCGCCCGCGGCGGCGAGCCCCTCGGCCACCGCCCGGGGCCACGCCAGCCACTGCTCGGGCTCCCAGGGGGTCGGCGGGAGCGGCGCGCGGTAGGCCTGCAGCCACACCCCCCCGGCGAGCGCGAGGGCCGCCCAGGCGTCGCCGGCCGCCGCCCGGTCGGCGATGAGCCAGGTGGGCGCCGGCACGTAGACGTGGACCCGGCGGTTCAGCGTCCCGCCGCCCCACGGGGACGGCTCGCGGGCGAGGATCTCGAGCGCCCCGCGGAGCGCCGTCCCGTCCGGCCCGCGGAACGCGGTGGTGAGCTCGTCCAGGAACACCAGGTGGGCGCCGGCGCGGCGGATGCGCTCGCGCAGCAGGGCGGCCATCCCCTCGGCGTCGCGACCGATGAGCGTCGGGGTGGCGTCCGACCCGGCCCCGCCCGAGACCTTCCAGGCGTGGCGCCGGGCGGGCAGGATGAGCGGGGCGGGCTGCTGCTGGAGCATCCCGTCGCGCTCCCCCAGGCCGGGGCGGCCGTCGGGCTGGAGCCCGGTCACCTCGCGCAGCTGGTCGGCGGTGTCGTAGAGGATCGACAGGCGCGCGGCGGCGGGTCCCGACGCGGCGAGCATCGTGAGCAGCGCGAGCGCGATGGGGGCACGGGCGCGCATCGGACCTGAGGGTAGGCCCGGCCGCCTGCCGCGACCGGGCCCCCGTTCCGGGGTGACGTCATGGGCACCCGATCGGCATCCGGCCGGCGACCGGGTGCCGCGCGGGTCAGGGCGCCGGCGCCTCGTAGGGGCTGGTGACCGGGGCGTCGGCGCCGCCGGCGCGGCGGGCCGCCACCGCGCGGTGGAAGTCGTCGAGCGGCCGCGCGTCGAGGGTCGCGCGGGGCTCGATCACGGTCACGATGCCGTCCCACCAGAGGCCCGGGTCGGGCGGGTCGCCCGTCGCCCGGCGGATCGGATCACCGCTCATGGCTGGTCCTCCCTGTGCTCGGCTGCTGAGTACAGGGATAGACCACCGGGAGCTTCCGATCAACCGCCCGTCGTCTGTCTACGCCCGGCCGGCGAGCCGCTTGTACCGGATGCGGTGGGGCTGGTCGGCCTCCGCGCCCAGGCGCTTGCGGCGGTGCTCCTCGTAGTCGGCGTAGTTGCCCTCGAACCAGACGGCCTGGCTGTCGCCCTCGAAGGCCAGGATGTGGGTGGCCAGGCGGTCGAGGAACCACCGGTCGTGGCTCACGACCACGGCGCAGCCCGAGAAGGTGGTGAGCGCCTCCTCCAGCGCGCGCAGCGTGTCCACGTCGAGGTCGTTGGTCGGCTCGTCGAGCAGGAGCAGGTTGCCGCCCCCGGCCAGGAGCTTGGCCATGTGGACGCGGTTGCGCTCGCCCCCCGAGAGCTGGCCGACCGGCTTCTGCTGGTCGGAGCCCCGGAAGTTGAACGCGGCGCAGTAGGCCCGGGCCTGCATCTCGCGGCCCCCGCCCAGGTCGATCATGTCCCGGCCGCCCGAGATCTCCTGGAACACCGTCTTCTTCGGGTCCAGCGCGGCCCGGGACTGGTCGACGTAGGCCACGCTCACCGTCTCGCCGACCCGGAGCGTGCCGCCGTCGGGCTGCTCCTGGCCCGCGATCATGCGGAAGAGGGTGGTCTTGCCGGCGCCGTTCGGGCCGATCACCCCGACGATGCCGCCCGGCGGGAGCGAGAACGACAGGTCCTCGACCAGGAGCCGGTCGCCGTAGCCCTTGCGCAGGTGGTCGGCCTGGACGACCAGGTCGCCCAGGCGCGGGGCGGCCGGGATGCGGATGTCGGCCGCGCCGGCGCGGCCGCCGGCCTGGCGCTCCTCCTCCAGCAGCCGCTGGTAGTTCCCCAGGCGCGCCTTGCCCTTGGCCTGCCGGGCCTTGGGGCTCATGCGCACCCACTCCAGCTCGCGGGCGATCGCCTTCTGGCGGGCCGACGCCTGCTTCTCCTCCTGGGCCAGGCGCTTCTCCTTCTGCTCCAGCCAGGAGGAGTAGTTGCCCTTCCAGGGGATCCCCCGGCCGCGGTCGAGCTCGAGGATCCAGCCGGCGACGTTGTCGAGGAAGTAGCGGTCGTGGGTCACGGCGACCACGGTGCCCTCGTACTCGTCGAGGAAGCGCTCGAGCCAGGCCACCGACTCGGCGTCGAGGTGGTTGGTCGGCTCGTCCAGCAGCAGCATGTCCGGGTGGGCGAGCAGCAGGCGGCAGAGCGCCACCCGGCGGCGCTCGCCGCCGGAGAGGGTGCCCACCTCGGCGTCGCCCGGCGGGCAGCGCAGCGCGTCCATGGCCACCTCGACCTGGCGGTCGAGGTCCCACGAGCCGGTGTGCTCGATCTGGTCCTGGACCTGCTGGTACTCCTCCAGCAGGGCCTCCATCTCGTCGGGCTCCATCGGCTCGCCGAGCCGCGTCCCGATCTCCTCGAAGCGCGCCAGCAGGGCGCGGCGCGGTGCCACGCCCTCCTCGACGTTGCCGCGCACGTCCTTGTCCGGGTCGAGCTCGGGCTCCTGGGACAGGTATCCGACCGTGATGCCGGCGGCGGCCTGGGCCTCACCGTTGGTGGGCTGCTCCAGCCCGGCCATGATCTTGAGCAGGGTCGACTTGCCGGCGCCGTTCAGGCCCAGCACGCCGATCTTGGCGCCGGGCAGGAACGCGAGCGTGATGTCGTCGAGCACCACCTTGTCGGGCGGGTACGACATGCGCAGGCGGACCATCGTGTAGACGTAGTTCTCAGCCATGGCGGCCGAGGGTAGCCGGACGCCCGGCGGCACGCCGCCGGCCCCGTGCCCCGCCCGCGCTACCGTGGACGCGGCCGGCAAGGAGACGGAGATGCCATGGACGTGACCGAGGCGACATTCGAGGCCGAGGTGCTGGAGCGCTCGCGCGAGGTGCCCGTGGTGGTCGACTTCTGGGCCGAGTGGTGCGGGCCCTGCCGGCAGCTCGGGCCGCTCATCGAGTCGGCCGTCGCCGCCCGGGAGCCCGACGTCGTGCTGGCCAAGGTCGACATCGACGCGAACCCCCGGCTGGCCCAGGCCTACCGGGTGATGAGCATCCCGGCGGTCAAGGCGTTCCGGCACGGCGCGGTGGTCGACGAGTTCGTGGGGATGGTGCCCCCGCCGATGCTCGAGGCGTTCCTCAACCGCATCGTCCCCTCCCAGGCCGACAAGCTGGTGGCCGAGGGCGACGAGGAGTCCCTGCGGGAGGCGGTCCGCCGCGAGCCCGGCCACACCGGCGCGCGGGTCGCGCTCGGGCGGCTGCTCGTCGACGACGGGCGGTCCGACGAGGCGCTCGAGGTGCTCGAGCCGGTCGCCCACGACCCCGACGCGGCCGGGCTGCTGGCCCGGGTGCGCCTCGCGGCGTCCGACGACCCCGACGTGCAGGCCGGCCTCGCCGCCCTCGCCCGGGGCGACGAGGAGGCCGCGCTGACCCACCTGCTCGACGCGATCGGCCGGGCGGACCGCACGCTCAAGGACCAGCTCCGCGCGGCCATGATCGGCATCTTCCGCCGGCTGGGCGACCAGCATCCCCTCACGCTGCGCTTCCGCAAGCAGCTCGCGCGCGCCCTCTACTGACCCTCCCGGGGCACAAGCGGCAGGCGCGGCGCCTCTTCGCCGGCCTGGCCCGCGGGTACGAGGCGCGGGCGACGTTCCTGTCCCTGGGCCAGGAGCCCCGCTGGAAGCGCTTCACCGCCGACCGCCTCCCGGTGGGGGCGGGCGACCACGTGCTCGACGTCGCGACCGGCACGGCCGCCATCGCGCGGATGCTGGTGCGCCGCCGGGCCTGCCGGGTGACGGGCCTGGACCAGAGCCCGGAGATGCTGGCCGCCGGCCGCGCGCGGGTCCGGGCGGAGGGCATGGAGGGGCGCATCGTGCTGGTGCAGGGGGAGGCGGAGCGCCTGCCGTTCCCCGACGCGGCCTTCGACGGCGTGACGGTGAGCTACCTGCTGCGCTACGTCGAGGATCCCGAGGCCACCATGGCCGAGCTGGTGCGGGTCCTGCGGCCGGGCGGCACCCTCGCCAGCCTCGAGTTCGGGGTCCCCCCGTGGCCGCCGGCCCGGCTCGCCTGGCGCGCCTACACCGCGGCCGGCCTGCCCGCGCTCGGCCTCCTCGCCGGCGGCCCGGCCTGGGCGCGCACCGGGCGCTTCCTGCACCGGAGCATCCCGGCGTTCCACCACCGCTGGCCCCCGGGGAGGCTGATCGGCCTGTACGCCGACGCCGGCCTCGCCGACCTGCGCGCCCGGCGGCTCTCCCTCGGGGGCGGCCTGGTCATCTGGGGGCGCCGGACCTGACCGGGCGCCCCTCGGGGCGGGGTTTCGGTAGGCTTTCTCCGTGCGTTCCGGGAAGAATGTCCGCCGTTCTCACGACACGCGTGTCATCTGATCGGATGACGCTGGGCCGGGCGGGCCGCGGCGCGCCGGCAACGGACGACGGTGGCGCGGCCGGCGTGCTCGACGCGCTGCCCTACGCGGCCGCGGCACTCGAGCCCGCGAGCGGCGCGATCGCCGGGGTCAACCAGCACCTGGTCGACCTCACGGGGTTCCTCCCCGAGCGCCTGCTGGGGCACCTGCCTCCCTACCCGTGGTGGGCGCCCGAGGACGCCGACCGCCTGGCCGCGCTGGTCGCCGGCCGGGGGGGCCTGCCCGTGGACGGCCGGCACGCGTGCCGCCGGGCCGACGGCTCGCGCTTCCTCACCGCGCTCCACCTGGCCCGCCTGCCCGCCGGCTTGATCCTCATGTCGCTCACCCCCTCCCCGGCCCGCCGGCGGGGGTCGCTCGCCGACCTCGTGCCCGACGTGGTGCTGCGCCTCGACGCGGATCTGCGGGTGGTCGACGTCAACCAGGCCGGGATCGCCGCCGGCTTCGGACGCGGCGAGCACCTGGGCGGGGACGGGCTCGCGGGCCCGGCGCTCGAGGCGGTGCGCTCCGCGGCCGAGGCGACGATGGCCGACGGCCGGGAGCGCCGCGCCGAGGTGGACATCCCCGGCCCGTCGGGCCGGCGGTGGTTCGAGGTGCGCTCGGTGGCCGAGTCGCCGGCCCACCGCGGCGTGGTGCTGGTCATGCGCGACCAGACCGCCCGTCGCACCGCCGAGGAGCGCCGCCGTGAGGCCGAGGCCGAGCACGCGGCGCTGCTGCGCCTGGCCCGCGCGGTGTCCGGCGACGGGCCGCCGCGCACCGTGCTGGAGGCCGCCGTCGGCGAGGCCGTCGGGCTGCTCGGGGGCGCCGCGGGCGCCCTCCTGCGCCTGCGCGAGGGCACCCCGGCGGGCACCGTGGTGAGCGCCTGGCAGCGCGGCCGCCCCGACCCCCTGCTCACCGGCGCGCCGTTCCCGTTCCCGCCGGAGGACCCCACCGCCTCGCGGCTCGCCGCGGGCCGGCCGGCGCGCCTGGACCGCATCGCCCCGGACCACCCCCACGCCGCCCGCCTCACCCGGGCCGGGGTGGGGGCGGCGGTCGTGGTGCCGGTGCGCGCGGCGGGGCGCGTCTGGGGGCTCCTCGCCGTCGGCGCGGGGTCGCCGGCCGACCTGCCGGAGGGATGTGAGTCCCGCCTGGAGCGCGTGGCCGGCCTGGCCGGCCACGCGGTCGACGTGCTCGAGGCGCGCGAGGACCTGGCCCGCCGCGGCGCCGAGGAGGCCGCCCTCCGCCGGGCCGCCACCGAGGTCGCCCGGGCCGACGGCCTGCGGGCCGCCTGCGACGCCGTCGCCCGTGAGGCCGCCGCCATGCTCGCGGGCGACGAGGCGGTGCTCGCGCGCCTCGTCCCGGGCGGGGAGGCCGTGCTGGTGGGCGCCTGGCGGACCGACGGCCACCCGCCCCGCAGCGAGGACCCGGTGATCGAGGCGCCGCCCGGCTCGGTCCTGGCCGCGATCGCCGCGGGCCGGCCGGTGGCCCACGCCGAGGGCGTGCCGCCCCTCCTGCCGCGCCGCACCGGCGGCGACCCCGGGACCCGCACCGCGCTCGCCGCCCTGCTCCGCGTGGAAGGGGCGCCCTGGGGTGCGCTCATGGTCAGCTCATCGCGGCCCCAGGGCTTCGAGCCGGGGGCCCGTGCACGCCTGGCCGCCTTCGCCGAGCTCGCGGCGCTCGGGGTGGCCAACGCCGAGGCCCGGGCCGCGCTCGCCCACCAGGCCCTCACCGACCCCCTCACCGGCCTCCCGAACCGGCGGGCCCTGGCCGACGCCCTGGAGGGCGAGGTGGCCCGCGCCCGGCGGGCGGGGCGGCCGCTCGCGCTGGCCGTGATCGACGTGGACCACTTCAAGGCGGTCAACGACGAGCACGGCCACGAGGGGGGCGACCGGGTGCTCGCCGAGGTGGCCCAGCGCCTGCGCGCCCAGGCCCGCGCCGGGGAGATGGTCGCGCGGATGGGCGGCGAGGAGTTCGCCTGGATCCTCCCCGACGCCACCCGCGATGCGGCCCGGCTGGCCCTGGAGCGCGCCCTGCGGGCGGTGTCGGGGGCCCCGGTCCCGCCGGCGGGCCGGGTGACCGTGTCGGCGGGCGTCGCCGACCTGGAGACCGCGGGCGGCCCGGAGCGGCTCTTCCGGCTGGCCGACCAGTCGCTCTACCGGGCCAAGCAGGGCGGCCGGGACCGGGTGGTGGTGGCCGGGACGCGGCCGGCCGGTTGATTCGCGGCCCCCGCGGGACGACGATGGGGGAGGTACGCCGGCGCCCGGCCGGCGGAGCGCGAAGGGAGCGGCGATGAGCGGCCTGGTGAGCCATCCGGTGGAGGGCATCCGCGAGGCCGCCGTCCGCGTGGCCCACGCCGGTGGGGAGCTGGTCCCCCTGGGGCGGGGCTGGACCCACATGGCCCGCGTCTCACCGGGCCAGGCGACGCTCGGGCTGCTCGGCGGGCTCGGCGACGCCGCGGTGAGTGCCGCGCGGATGCGGGCCGGGGCGCCGATCCGCCGCTACGCGTTCGAGGTGGCGGGCCTGCTCCAGGCCTGGGACGAGCCGTTCCTGCGCGAGGAGCTCACCGCCGAGGCGCGGGCCGGCCACCCCGTCCGGGTGCGCGTGGCGCACTGACCCGCGGTCAGCCGCGCCCGAGGCCCGAGGTGTCCACCACCTCGAAGTCGCGGCCGCGGATGCGGTGCAGGTCGTGCAGGTCGTCGTCGTCCCACCGGGCGTGGGGCGCGCCGGTCACGTACCAGGGCGAGCCGTTGTCGGCGAGGATCATCCCGTGGCGGCGCAGGCCCTCGAGCAGCGCCCGGGCCTGGGGCCCGAACCCGTCCAGGCGCACCGACGCCTTCAGCCGCACGCGCAGGCCCATGGGCGGCAGCGCCGGGTCGTCGGACTCCCCGGCCTGGTGGCGCGCCGGGTGCACGTAGGCCCGGCGGGTCCGGGGCGCGGTGAAGCGGAGCGCGTGGTCGATGCCCGCCCCGGTGACCTCGTCGTGGCGCGCGAGGCCGGGCAGGATCGGCAGGCCGGCGGCGTCGGCGCTCGTCCATCCCGCCGGACGGAGCGCGTTCGTGCGCAGGTCGAACACCGCGCCCGACCCGGCGGCCCAGCCGCCGCCCGCCCGCCGCGCGGCGAACAGCTCGAACAACCGGCACGAGTCGCGGTCGAGCATGAGCAGGTGGCGGTCGCCCCCGCGCTCGATGCGCGGCCGCCGGGGGATCGGGTACCGGACGCGGTCGGACTCCGACGGGTACTCGAACCGCACGCGGCTGCGGGGCGTCCGCCGCGAGACGACCTGGTAGGGGATGCCGTAGCCGCCGCCCCGCAGGCTCGAGAAGTCCGGATGCAGCGGCTCGTCCAGGCCGATGGCCCGGATGATCCGGTCGGAGTCGGCCGCCACCGGCAGGTCGTCCACCGGCAGGTTCCACACGTTGTCGCGGGGCAGCACCGGGCAGCCCGGCGCGCCGGGCACCGGTGCGGCGACGGCGGCGGGGGCGACCGCGGTGATGATGAGGGCGGCGAGCGCGGCGATGCGGGGCACGGGGCTCCTCCGGGGCGGGGCCTCACCGACCCTATCGGCCCGCCGGGCCGGCCACCCGAGCGGCCGGGGTAGGCTGCCCGCATGGCCAGCCTGCCCCCGAGGACGCCGACGCCCCGCACCGCCGCCGTGGCCGCCGGGTTCGCCTTCTCGGCCACCGCGCTCATCCTGGTCGGGCTCTTCCAGGTCGTGCAGGGCCTCTCGGCGATCATCGACGAGGACTTCTTCGTCCCGGCCCGCGGGTATGCGTTCGACATGGACGTGACGGTGTGGGGGTGGATCCACGTGGTGCTCGGGGCGGTGGTGCTCGGCGCGGGCATCGCCCTGGTGCGCGGGCGCGC